>CADCQA010000018.1 GCA_902803415.1 uncultured Spirochaetaceae bacterium
AAAAAAATCTTGTTTCCCATAGCTCCAAGTGTAGGACAATTCCAGCGGAAAAGCAAGCAAATTTTGCAACACGTGTTGATTTTTTTTGGCAGCCCCCATACATAAGCCGATTTCATGGGAAGTTCTGAAAAAGGCGGATTTGAGCGATACGAGTTACGAGCTTGCCGCTGCATATCAGAAGGAATTGGATAATAAGATTGAAGAGCAGACAAAAAGTGACCAGAAAATGGAAAAGTGGCCTGAAAAGTGTCAGCAGATATATGATGCTATCAGGCTGGATAGCAATATAACTATTGCAAAACTCGAATTGCTTTTAGGCACTGGGCATACTACAGTCAAAAAGATGCTTACTGAAATGCAAAACGAAGGCTTTATTAGGCACATCGGTCCCGATAAAGGCGGGTACTGGAAGGTTCTGAAATGAAAGGAGGACAATGAAGCAATAAACATGAAAAAATTTTTTAATTATAAAATAGTTGACAAAACAATATTATAATTATATAACTATTTTATAAACTAATAAGGAGTTTCTATGCCGAAGTACTGTAAAGATGAAAACGTGTTTCTTTTTACAAAAGATTTTGGATCTAAACAGCTGAAAGACATAATGCAAATCTGTAATTGGAAAAATAACAGGCTTGCTTCTATACTTTCTGTCTCCCCGGCAAGTATAAACAACTACTTAGGGAATGCCTCAATGACAAACAGCAATCCGTCTACTGTGAGTGAACCACAATTCATTACGCTTCTTTTATATATACAGAAGAAAATTGAAGAACAGGATTCACTTGCTGTTGCTTTCGCAGCCTTTGCGATACTTTGTCCGGGGATTTCAGCTTACAACATCGACAAACTCTGTGTTCTGGCACAAAATGAAGCCATGGAAATACCAAAGGAACAAATTTGCAGCTTATATGCAACATTGTTTCCATACGCCATACGAAATATAAATATATTAGTTGACTGGCAATGTAACGGAAAAGAAAAAACTCTTTGTGAATATAAGGGCATAAACCATGTAACTGAGTTGTATACAGAAGAACCAGCAACGGAAGAAGATAAGAAACTCGCAATGAAAAATGCAAAAAAAATTATTCCTTTATACCTCAAAATGTTTATGTCTGATAAACCTGTTTGAACAGAATGGAAAAGAACCAAAGGGAGATTTCTCTTTCGTCAGTCATACAAAAAACAATCATCGGTTGACTCAACAAAAGTTGAATCCAACCGATGAACATTAGAACTGCTTACATCTTCTTAAACACGTCGGAAGCCTGGTCGTATGAACCGGACTTACCGATGTCTACGGTAGTAAAGAAAGAGCGCAGCCCGTCTTCAGAAATCAAAGAATCCAAACTCTGACTTCTTCCGCTGCCAGAACCAGTTTTGATCCTGTTATAGGAATTACCCGTAGTGCCGAACACAAATGAGGAAAGAGCATTCCTGATGTCTGATTTCCGGGAAAGCGTATCACGCAGCCTGTTTGACAATACACTAATTGACATCTCACCCTTCGGAAAATCCTGCAACAGAACCAGAACAAAGGCCTCCGCCCGTGTAAGCTTATCCTTTTCAACGACTTTGTCTATGGAAGCTGTCATAGCCTTGTAGCTGTCGTAGGATTTCTTTTCCGCAATGCTAAGTTTTCTTGCCTCAGTATAGTCGGCGAATGTTATATAGCCTGCTTTCGTAGCAGAATTAAACTCATCGGCTCCATGAAACCCGGCTTCCGCTGCCCTGATCCATTCATCCTTTGTCTTGTAGCCCAGTCCTGTATAAGTCAGATAATCCGCATAATCATCGTACGAGCTATAGCCAAGCCCTTTTGCGTTGTAGTAGCACTGTGAAGATGTTTGATTCTTTTTCCCCAACGTGAAAAAGAACCCTTTTTTATAAGCATCACGGGCATCATCCACAGAAGTGAACGAATTACTGGAATACCAATAATAAAAATCGGAAGCTTCAATCCCAAGTTTCTGTGCAGCATAGAAATCAGAACCGTTTTTGAAGCCTTTCGCATTTCCTGTCTCATAATCCTCTATGGTGTTGTATTCACCTGTGGTAAAAGCGAAATAAGTGCCATCCGCAATTGCGATAAGCTGGGTAGAACTGCGATAGAGCATCGAAAGATGATATTCAGACACGATCGTTTTAAAATCTTCAATTGAACGGATGTTGAACAAAGGAACATTGTTCACAGAGGAGATCCCGATATATCGCATTGCAGAGGTAGGGAGCGAAATTCCCCAAAATAAAAGCCCAGCCAGCAAACGAGTCAGCGTTCTTCTTTTCATTCTTTTTCCTGATAGCTGGCAGCAAAATCGAGCACGCACTCACAGCCATATAACTTGTGCGTATTTGCAAATCCAACACCTGTCGCCGTATAATCCTTGTTCATGATATTTTTTCTATGGCCGCGACTTTTTACGCCGTCATCAATCAAAAGCGTAACAACTATTTCCCTCGCAGTTTTTGAACCGTAAGAAACGTTTTCGCCCGATGAACCGGTACAAGAACCATAGCGCTTCATTCTCGCAAAAGGATCGCTTCCATCCGGACCGGTATGTCCTGTCTGATTGGTTAAACTCTGCGTATCAGCAAGGTCTTTGGCTGCCCGTGTTAAACCTTTTGACGGCGACAGGGCAGGGAGCGGTTTATGATTGCTCATAAACTGCACACATTCTTTTACAACGTCAGCCCCCTCAACGGTTTGCAGTTTTCCACCATACAGCTTGCCGTTAAACTTTTTAATCCTCGGTTCGATATATAATTCAGCATATTTCTTGGGATTACTACGGGCCATGTTCATCTCAAGGACAACATCTTTTTCGATTTCATCCATGAATTCTACATCCCGTGCCGTATCCAGAACGGACAAATCCCAAACTGATTCATCCACATTTTCCCGCTTGGACTTTGAAGTCTTGGCAGATGCATCCTCTTTCTTAGAGTCCTTCTTAAGCGACTCTTTGATTGAGCCGAACTTTTCGCTGAATGAGCCGGCAGACAGTGGCAAAGCAAGGGATGTCAGCACGGCAAAAGCACAGGTACAACGGAGCAGGTTCATCTTCATATTCATCTTTCCCTCCATGGAAATAGAAACTACACCTTAATTATAACCTAATTGGTATAAAAATCAAGCTGTATAAAAGACTTTTCACCCCCTCTCCCCCTTCTGCGCAAAATATGCTATACTTGCAGGCATTATGGTAACGAATGACACCGGCATAGTATGGTTCAAGCATAAAATTATGGAAGAAGTCTGCCGCCTGGCATGGGCGGGCAGGCTCAACGATGAAGAGAAGGACAAGCTTGTCTACCGCATGGTACCCGGCCCCAAGTCCGAGTACTGCTGCGTCTACAAGGAACGCGAAATCGTGCGGCAGCGCATCCGACTTGCCTGCGCGGAATGTCCGTCGGACATGCCCGAATCGAACAGCGTAGTACAGGTCATCAATGCAGCATGCGACGACTGCCCCATCTCCGCATACTCGGTTACGGACAACTGCCGCTTCTGCATGGGGCGTCCCTGCCTCAGTTCCTGCCGCTTTGCCGCAATCACGCCGGGCGAAGTCCGCATGCACATCGACCCCGCAAAATGCAAGGAATGCGGCATGTGCGCAAAGGCATGTCCCTACGGCGCCATCGTGCACCTTGAGCGCCCCTGCAAAAAAGCATGCCCCGTGGGAGCAATCACCTATGACGAATGGGGCTTCTGCAAGATAAACGAAAGCAAGTGCGTGCAGTGCGGGCACTGCATCCACAACTGTCCCTTTGGCGCCATCGGTTCCAAGACATACCTCGTCAACGTCATTCAGGACATACTCGCGGGCAAAGAAGTGGTTGCCATGTGTGCCCCCGCCACGGAAGGACAGTTCGGCGACAAAGTGAGCATGGCGGCCGTCAAGCAGACGCTGCTCAAGCTGGGCTTTGCAGACATGGTAGAAGTGGGACTGGGCGGCGACATGACGGCGGCATCCGAATCCGCGGAATGGTCACAGGCGTATGCAGAAGGCCGCAAAATGACCACATCCTGCTGCTCTGCGTTCATCAACCTGATGCGGCAGCATTTCCCCGGCCAGTACGAAAAGAATATGTCAGAAACCGTTTCGCCCATGTGCGCCATCTCGCGCTACCTCAAGTACACGCGCCCCGGCTGCGTCACCGTGTTCATCGGGCCGTGCATTGCAAAAAAATCAGAATCCCGCGACCCGACCATTCCCGGCAACGCGGACTACGTGATGACCTACGGCGAACTGCGCGCGCTCATGCGCTCCAAAGACATGGATTTTGAGCAGACGGACGGCACGTACCAGGAAGCATCCATCTGGGGAAAACGCTTTGCCACCAGCGGCGGCGTAGCAAACGCGGTGCTGGAATGCATGGCAGAACGCGGCGAAGACACATCGAACATCAAGCTGCTGCGCTGTGCAGGCGGCGATGAATGCAAGAAGGCGCTCACCCTGCTCAAGGCGGGCATCCTGCAGGAAGATTTTATCGAAGGCATGGTCTGTCCCGGCGGCTGCGTGGGCGGTCCGTCGCGCCACAAGACGGAGTCAGAAATCTCCCGCGCACGGGAAGCGCTGCTCAAGTCTGCGGACTCCCGCAAGATTCTGGAAAACCTGACCTACTACCCGATGGACAAGTTCTCCATGAAGCGCGACGGCAGGATGGACTGAGCACTTCCGGGCAGCCGGCGGCACGAAAGCTGCAACTGATGCCGCACCGGGAAACTGAAACGTACCGGGCGGCAGAGGTGCCGGCTTTCGTAAAGTGAATTCTATCTTATTTTTTGCGAATTATATCCCTTTCAAAGCGAGCACATTGGTGGTATCCTTTTATGCAGGTACAAGCCGCAGGAGGAACGATGATCAGCTTGGAAGGAATTGAACACCGTGCATTCGACAATTACTGCTATGCGCTGGACGAAGAGCATCTTGTCATAAGCCTGAAAACCGGCAAGGAAGTGGAGCGCGTCTGGCTGCTCTGGGGCGATCCCTTTGACCAGCCTGCTGCCGGCTCAAGCAGCGGATGCATCTGCGAAAGCGCAGTTACAGAGCGGCGGCTCCTGCAGCAGCACGCCTGGTGGAGCATAACAATTTCGCCGCGATTCAGACGGTGCAGGTACTACTTCCGGATATGCGCAGGTGACGAATGTTTTATCTACGGAGAAAGCGGCCTGTGGCACGAATCATCATTCCGCCAGAATCCCGGAGCATGCGGTGCGTTCATCTTTCCCTGGATGAACAAAAGCGACATCTGCACACCGCCAGCATGGGCAGCAGACACCATCTGGTACCAGATTTTTCCGTCCCGCTTCCGCAGGGGAGCGATGGAAGGCAGCACCGAAGGAATCCTGCCCTGGGCCGGACGCAGCGAAGCGGTAACGAACAGGCAGAAATTCGGAGGAAACCTCAACGGCATAACGGAAAAGCTCGGCTACCTTGCGCAGCTGGGAATCAGCGGCATCTACCTGACGCCCGTCAACGCTGCGGCAAGCCAGCACAAATATGATACTGCCGACTACTACACGATTGACCCGGAGCTGGGCACAAAGGACGACATGAAGCGGCTTGTGCAGGAGGCTCACCGCCGCGGCATACGGATAATGCTCGACGGAGTGTTCAACCATTCCGGCAGGGAATTCTTTGCATGGCAGGACGTGCTGAAGCACCGGCAGCAGTCACGGTATGCAGACTGGTACCTGGTAAACGACTGGGACTTCCCGGAAGCAGCCGGGGACAATGCAAAAAACGCCCGCTACTTTTCCTTCGGCTACATCGACCACATGCCCAAATTGAATACAAACAATCCGGAAGTGCGGGAATACCTTATACACGCCTGCGAATACTGGGTAAGGGAATATGACATAGACGCCCTGCGTCTTGACGTTGCAAATGAAATCTGCCACGAATTCTGCAGGGAGCTGCGGACGCGCATGCACGCGCTCAAAAGCGACTTCTACATAGTCGGGGAAATCTGGCACAACGCACTTCCCTGGCTGCGGGGAAACGAGTTCGACGCAGTGATGAACTACCCGCTGCAGAACGCCATCTGCAGCTTTGCCTTTGACAGCCGGCAGCGCGTGCAGGATTTCGCTCATGCCGTAAACCGCTGCCTTACGGATTATTTCCGCCAGACACAGAAAGTCATGTTCAACCTGCTGGACAGCCACGACACGGAGCGCCTTGTTTCACGGGCGGGCAGCAGGCAGAAAGCCCTGCAGCTGCTTGCGCTCATGTTCGCACTGCCCGGTGCCCCGTGCCTGTATTACGGAACAGAAATTTTTCTTGAAGGCGGAAAAGACCCGGACTGCCGCCGCTGCATGCCGTGGCAGGAAATTGAAAGCGGCAGCTGCGATGCAGAGCTGCAGGCGGTACAGCAGCTGATTGCGCTGCGCCGCAGCAGGCCGGAGCTGGCAGCCATCCGCACAGAATGCCTTAGCGGGGAAGGCAGCGGAACAGACGAGGGGCGCCGCCTGCTGCTCAAAAAAACGCTGGACGACGGCAGCGCAGCCCTGCTCTTCATTGCAAACTTTGGCACGGAAGCCTGGGACATCAGCCCTCATCTGAAGGCCGCTGCCCCGCTGCTTTCCGCAGGGCTGGACGGCACCGTTCTTCGGCCGGACGGCTTTGCCTTCATCCCGGCCTAAGCGGTATCCGCTCAGCGGAGCTTTCTGAACAGTTTTTCCAGATTCCCGCAGAAATCTTCTGTTGCAGCGCGCAGCTCGTGCAGGAAGCTGTTGTCGCCGAGCGTACCGAGCACCGCTTCCCGTTCCCCGGTGTTGCGGAAGGTGATGGAGCGGAAAAAGTCGGTGTAATCTTTTTCGCGTGAAGTAATGGAAGACTCCAGCATGTTCATCGACACGTAGGCAACATCCTTCACGATGTCATCAAAGATGTCTTCGGTAAACTGCCTGACGGGCAGCGTATACAGCTGCTCAAGGATATAGAGCGCGTAGCGCGCCTTGTAGCCCGTGTAGTTTTTCTGGCACGCGTCGTAGAACTCATGCACCTGCTGCCAGCTGCTGATGCTGCCGTCCTTAATGGCAGCAAAGAGTTCCTGCACACGCTCTTCCGGCAGCACCTGCCCGCCCGCATTCATCCATGCCGTATACAGCGGAATGCCCTCAATCTGCCGCAGGTGCTCCGGTTCCAGCTGGTCTATCTGGTGCTCAAAGCTCCACTGCATCAGGCTTTCCACGGCAAAGTACTTAAGGATGCAGCGGTATTCGCGGTAGCCCTGCGCGGGCTTGTAGATGACAGCCCCGTATTTTTTCTGGCAGCGGTCATCGTTCAAAAGGAATTTTGCATCGCGGTTGCGGTGCAGGTAATCCTTTGCCGTCTGGTGCAGTTCCTCCGCAGAATGGGTGGCAGCAGCACGTTCCCGGAATTCAGCAAGCAGGGCGGGTTCCGGGTTTTCCTGCGTCATGCGCACACAGGCATCTTCCGGAAGCTTCAGGTAGCGGGCAGTCAGCTCAATAAGGCGGTGCACCGCAGCCAGCATCTCCTGCACCGTATCCGGTGCAAAGGGATTCGTTTCAATATGCTGTACCTTAACAATGCGGGCATCGCGTGAAGCAAACTTGAACTTGTTGCGGACGATGGCAAACATATTGTACATGAACCAGTACGCAGGGATGATGTGCACGGCGCAGTCCCCTTCACTCTTTGCCACAAGCGAAAACGGATACGTGATGTTCAGCTCGTTCTGGTAGCTGCCCTTGGAAACAAGCACAAAGGAAGCAAAGCGGCTGTCATACTTGAAGTCCGAGCACAAACCCGGCCAGAAGCCGCGCCCGGCAAGCATTTCGCCGTCGGGGGACCGTGAATTGTGGTTTGAGCCGATAGTGGCGGCAGACGCAATGTTTGACTGCCCCATGACGGTGGCGGCGATGAGGAAGGAAGAATTATGGTGCTGCTCATGGAAGGGAAAGATAAGGTTGTTCAGAAGCTCGCAGCAGGACACCGTGGAATTGTCGCCGAGCACGGAATTGAGCAGGCGCGCGCCGTACTTGAGCTGGCAGTTCCGGCCGATGATAAAGCGGACGGCGACCGCCTGGTAGAAGACACGGCTTCCGTAGCCCATGATGCCGTTCACCAGTTCCACACCCTCCCCTATCTGACTGGGTTCTTCCGATGAAGAAAGCACCGTGATATTCTTGAGCTTGAAAGCTCCTTTTATGTACGCAAAAGGAAGGATTTTTGCATCCTTGAGCAGCGTGCAGTTCTTGATGACCACATCGTCACCCACAATACCGAAGGTGTCGTTGCGGCGGTCGTTGCCGGCCTCCGTCAGCTCCACAAAGCGGCGCTGCAGCGCAGCATCCTCCCGGTAGCGGGACCACAGCCAGGCATCCGCCGCAATCATATCCGTAAACGGCAGCACGGAGCGGCGGCCATTTTCGTTGCCCACACCAATCCAGATGCGGTTTTCCTCCGGCTCGCCTTCCTTCAGGATTCCCTCGCCGAATTTTGAATGCTTTGTGCAGCTCATTTCCTGCACATTGAAAAGCATAACACGGCTGCCGATGCGGTAGTTGGCAAGATAGCTTACGTTGTGAATCACGCAGTCGTCGCCGGTCACCACGTCGTAGAGCACGGAGCGGTAAATACCGGTCTTGAGCTCAAGGTCGTGGTACTTGAGCGTGGCCGGGCGGACGGCACCCAGCACGACCATCCCGTTGAATTCGCTCTGCACCACCTGGGCGGCGTTGAATTCCCCCGGAACGGCACTTACGTAGACATTCTGCCACTCCGGGTCAGAAGAAATGTTGCGGTTCTGGATGAGCACATATATTTCCTGTGCAGTCAGGCGGCGTTTTCCCTGCAGGAGCTCCGGCGGCATGTGAGCAGGCGTCATGCCCGTCATCGGCATTCCGGCCAGCGGAACCGCACCAATATTGTTTTTTTCGTTCAGCAGCGTTACTTTCGGCATGCCGCCATTATAGCCGTTCAGGCAGGCTTATGCAAGGAATAGACCTGTTCGGAAACTACGTTTCCGCTCAGGTTTAATCTGCAGGGAAGCTGCAAAAATGTGCTACTGTTCCTCGCGGATAATGTAGAGGGGGCGCTGCTTGGTTTCGACGTAATTCTTGGCAAGGTACTGCCCGATGATGCCCGTGCACAGAAGCTGCACGCCGCCGATAAAGATGATGATGCAGAGCATGGAGGCCCAGCCTTCCACGGAATTGTTGAACACAAGCTTGCGCACGATGAGGAACACGATGAGCAGGAACGCAAAGACGATGGATATCATGCCCAGCACGCTTGCAAGCATAAGGGGCTTGGTGGAAAACGCAATGATGCCGTCAAAGGCGTAGCCGAGGAGTCCCCAGAAATTCCATTTTGTGCTTCCGGCGGAACGCTCAAGGTTTTCGTAGGCAAAATATTTTGTCTTAAAGCCGACCCAGGCAAAGATGCCCTTGGAAAAACGGTTCCGTTCCGCAATGGAAAGCACGGCATTAACAAAAGTGCGGCTCATCAGGCGGAAGTCACGCGCACCGTCTTCGATGGCAACGTCAGAGAGTGAATTGATGACTTTGTAGAACAGGCGTGAAAACAGGGAGCGCAGCAGCGGCTCGTGGGCACGCGTGGAGCGGCGGGTTGCGGCGCAGTCATAGCCTTCTTCCTGCACGGCGCGGAGCATGTCCGGCAGCAGCGAAGGGGGATCCTGCAGATCCACGTCCATCAGCGCAACATAATCGCCGCACGCCTTCTGCAGCCCTGCGAAAATGCCCGCCTCCTTGCCGAAATTGCGTGAGAAAGAAATGTAATGAATGTGCGCATTGCTTCCGCACAGGGCCTTCAGAATGCCCAGCGTACCGTCCCGCGAACCGTCATCCACAAAGATGAATTCAAAGTCCGACAGGGCACCCTGCTGAACCAGTCCTTCCAGCAGCGGCTGCGTGGTCTTGACAAAAATTTCCACGGTCTCCTGCTCGTTGTAGCAGGGCACGACCACGGAAAGCTTTTTCCCGGAAGCAGGTGCCATACGCTCTCCTTACGAAGATTTCTTCTGGAAGTGGCTGAACGTCATGCCAAAGCTGGCACGGCCCTGCGTAACGGAACGGAGGTTCGTGCTGAAGCCGAACATTTTTGCCATGGGAGCCTGCGCGTGGATAATGTTGCCGCCGGACTTTTCGTCCATGCTGGTTATCATGCCGCCGCGCTGCGTCACCTGGCTCATGGCATCTCCCACAAATTCAGAGGGGCACTCAATGTCTACCGCCATGACCGGTTCCAGCATCTGCGGTTCTGCGGCGCTGCACACCTTGTCAAATGCCTCCGCGGCGGCAGCCTCGAATGCAAAGGTGGTGGCGGTAAGCGGATCATAGCGCACATCGGTAACGGTAATGGCGGTGTCCGTGCACGGATAACCGAACTTTATGCCGGATGCAAAGCAGCCGGTCATGCTCTGTTCCACCGCGTCGAAAATCTCGTCGGGGATGTCGCCGCGCTTTGCAGTGCAGGTGTACAGGTTGCCGCTGCCGGTTTCGCGAGGTTCCACATGCACGGTAAGCCCCGCAGCATTTTCCTTCCCGCCGATAACGCGGCTGTAATCCTCGGTGTAGTCCGCCGTAACGGTAACAGATTCGCGGTAGGTAACCTGCGGTGCGCCCACACGGCACTGCACCTTAAAGTCATCGCGGATGCGCGTAACCAGCACGTCAAGGTGCAGCTCGCCCATGCCGCTGATAACCAGCTGACCGGTTTCTTCGTCCTCACGATGGGTAAAGGTAGGATCTTCGCGGCTCAGGATGTCCAGCGTATCAAGGAGCTTCTGGCGGTCGCTCATGGTTTCCGGCTCTATGGCGATGGAAATGACGGGTTCCGGGAAGCGGACGCTTTCCAGCAGCACCGGCATGCCTTCGCTTCCGAGCGAATCACCGGTCTGCGCAAGCTTGAGCCCCACAAAGACTGCAATGTCTCCGGCAGAAACACTGTCCATCTGCTCCATGTGGTTTGCATTCACGCGCAGTATGCGGTTCACGCGTTCGCGCTTTTTCTTGCTTACATTGTAAATCTGGGTACCGGTGCTTATCTTGCCTGCGTACATGCGCACAAAGCACAGGATGCCCGCATTCTGGTCATACTGAATCTTGAACACCAGCCCCACCGGCGTCTTTGCGTTAGGGTCGCACACAACGGAGGTCTTTTCCAGCTCGTCGTGCTTCTTTACGTGCATGCCTTCCGCCGGGGGAATTTCGTCCGGAGCGGGAAGATAATCGATAACCGCATCCATGAGCGGCTGAATGCCCTGGTTATGGCGGCTGGAACCGCAGAGGAAGGGAACGAGCGTGCGGCTGATGGTCGCTTTTCTGATGGCGGCAACAAGCTGTTCCGTGGTAATTTCCTTGCCCTCAAGGTACAGCTCGCCCAGCTCGTCGTCATTGGAAGCAACGGTGTCTACAAGCTTTTCATGCCATTCGTCCGCCAGCGCCTGCATGTCTGCGCTGATTTCCCCCACGGTGAATTTTTCGCCCTCGGAGGCGGCATCCCAGTGGATTTCTTTCATGCGCAGCAAATCAACCACGCCGTCAAAGTCCTGGCCTGCGCCCACAGGAATTTCCAGCGCCACCGGCTCGCAGCCGAATTTCTGGCGCACATCATTCATCGCGCCGAAGAAGTCTGCGCCGATGCGGTCCATTTTGTTCACGAAGCAGATGCGGGGTACGTTGAATTCGTCCGCCTGCCGCCACACCGTTTCGGTCTGCGGCTGCACCCAGCCGACAGCGCAGATGACGGCAATGGCACCGTCAAGCACGCGCAGCGAGCGCTCCACTTCCGCAGTAAAGTCCACGTGGCCGGGGGTATCGATAATGTTTATCTGGTGGCCCTTCCAGTCCGCAGTGATTGCGGCAGAGGCAATGGTGATGCCGCGTTCCTGCTCCTGCTGCATAAAGTCCATGGTGGCAGCACCGTCGTCAATCTCACCGATTTTATGAATCTTGCCCGCATAGAAAAGGATGCGTTCCGTCGTCGTCGTCTTTCCGGCATCGATATGCGCCATGATGCCGATGTTGCGCATGTTATCAAGCATGGTTCTTCTCTGATGGTATGAAAAATAAAAAAAGACCAGCCTGCGGCTGGTCTTTCGTACTCGGTACTAGGTTTGAACTAGTGACTTCCACCGTGTGAAGGTGGCACTCTACCGCTGAGTTAACCGAGCAAACTTGAGCACTATTTTACGGAAAAACACAAATTCTGTCAAGAGGGCGGAACAAAAAAACGGGGAAATCACGCCTGCGGGGGCTTCTGCACAGCAGGGCAGATTTTTTCGTTGAAAATTCCATAGGAGCTGATATAATAATGTATATGAAGAAGATAATTTTGACATTCCCAGATAACTCAACGCTGGAGGCGGAGTCTGAAATAACCCCCGTCACCCTGCTCAGCCGTTTTGGTAACGGACGGAAAGTCCTTGCCGTGCGGGTAAACAACGAAATCTGCTCGCTGTACAGCCAGATTAATATTTCCGCGCACATCGAGCCGGTGTATGACAACACGCCGGAAGGTGCGGAAATCTACCGCCGTTCGCTCTGCTTTGTGCTGGCAGCGGCGGCACACAACATCTTCCCCGGTGCGCGGCTCCTTGTGGGTCACAGCCTGGGCTACGGCTATTACTATACAATAGACGGGCGCACGGTAGAAGAAAAGGACATCACGCAGCTGAAGCAGGAAATGCAGCGCATCATCGCCGCCGACGAAGTGATTTCAGCTGAATTCATTTCCTACCAGGAAGCCTGCACGCTTTTTGAGCAGCTTGGCCTGACCGAAACACGCAAGCAGCTGAACTACCGCTGCCCGGGCAGAATCCGCGTGAACCAGGTGGAAAATTTCTCTGACCTGTACTTTGAGCCGCTCGTCTGCAGCACGGGGCAGCTTTCGGTCTTTGACCTGATGCCCTACCACGAAGGTTTCCTGCTGCGCTTCCCCAGGCACGCGGAGCCGGAAAAACTGTCGGAATTCCAGGACCAGCCCAAGCTCTTTGAAATCTACAAGCGCTACAAGGACTGGGGCAAGCGCCTGAATGTCACCTCCGCAGCCTCGCTGAACGAGCTTATCCACGACCGCAAGGTAAATGATTTTATCAACATCACGGAGACGCTGCAGCAGAACTGCATGGCAGACATTGCCCGCCAGATTCACGACCGCGGAACGGCGCGCGTGGTGCTTATCGCAGGTCCCTCTTCATCCGGCAAGACAACGACCAGCAAGAAACTTGCGCTCCAGCTGGAAGCCATCGGCTACCGGCCCAAGGTCATCAGCCTTGACAGCTACTATGTAGGCAGGGAAATGACACCCAAGGACGAAAACGGCAATTACGACTACGAATGCCTTGAAGCCCTGAACGTAGAAATGCTCAACGAAAACCTTGTAGACCTGTTCAACGGCAAGACCATCAAGCTGCCGTCCTACGACTTCCACAAGGGCGTAAGCTACTTTAAGGGAGACACCATGTCGCTGGGGCCGAACGACATCCTTGTGATGGAAGGCATTCACGGGCTGAACGACAAGCTGACACCGCTGGTACCTGCTGACAAGAAGTTCAAGATTTACCTTTCGGCGCTTACACAGCTGAACCTTGACGACCACAACCGCATTGCCACCAGCGACAACCGCCTGGTGCGCCGCATTGTGCGCGATGCACAGTTCCGCGGAAAGAGCGCGGCGGACACCATTGCAATGTGGGCAAACGTGCAGAAGGGCGAACGCCTGCACATCTTCCCCTTCCAGAACAATGCGGACGCAATGCTCAACACGGCGCTGGACTACGAAATTCCGGTACTGAAGGTTTACGCAGACCCGCTGCTGCGCTGCGTAACGCCGATGCAGAGGGAATACGGGGAAGCAAGCAGACTGCTTTCCTTCCTGAACAACTTCTCTACCATACCGGCAACGGCAGTGCCCGTACAGTCCATCATCCGTGAGTTCATCGGAGGTTCGGCGTTCCACTACTAGCGCCGGATAGCGCAGACAGAGGGGATATCCCCTCTGTCTGCGGACTGGACTGCGGCGTTTGTCATCTTTCCAGCAGGGATTCCGTCAGTTCATCGCCCATAAATTTAACCGAATCAAAGACTCTTTTGCTTTAAGGAGTATATCAGCAAGATTCTTGGCATCCTCACGCATAAAAGAGTTTTGCGTATTACCTGCTGCCCAGGACGGGAAGCCCAGCCTTGTCCAGAAGACCGTTAAGCTCATCCAAGTTGCGCTTGATCTGGATGCTGTCCCGTGCAAGCTTGGAGAGGGCGTCGGAGGGAAGGAAACAGTAGCCCGCCGTCTTGAGCAGGGCGTTAGTCTCGTATATGTTCAGGCCTAGTGCGACGGCAAGTGCTATGACGGACTCCCGGCTGGGAATGCATTTGCCAGACATTATTTTGGAGTAGACCTGCTTGCTCAGGCTTGCCGCCTTGTAAAGCTCCACGTCAGTCATCCCCTTGGAGTCGCGGGCAGCCCTGAGCAGGTCGGCGAACTGTATTTCGTTGTGTCCCCGTATCCGGTTCAACTCGTCCTCATACACGCCGTAGCTAAGCAGGAGGGCTTGCTCGACGGTGAGTGAGGCATACTCCCTGTACAAGTCCAGGCAGCGGTTATTCTCCTCCAGCTGGCGGAGGGAACGCTCCACCAGGCCGCGGATTTTCTGCTCCAGCTCGTCAGGAATTGCCGGCTTTTCCATCTTGCCTTCCACAGGAGATTCCGTCATAAGCTTTCAACAAGCCACTCGACGTTCTTGCGCCAGGCTTTCTTCATGTACGTCTCAAGAGTTCCCTTAACACCATACGTACGATTCTTCCAAATAGTCTCTGGCCCGCCCATTCTATTCAGGTCAAGCCCCAGTTCTCCTGCGACAGCGGGAATGACCTGCGCATTCTTGCAATCAGTGGCCTGAAAGCACTTGACCATGTTGTCTGAGGTCAGTATGACAGCGCAGAAATTCTGCATGGTGTGCACCTTCAATATGAGGGACAGCTGCTTTTCATAGAAGTCTCTGTCCACCGTATTCCACCTGTTGATTATAAGGTATTTCTTGTTCGGAATGTCTGCAAGTTCGCGTGCATACAGAAGTTTGAGGACGCTTTCCGGCTTCAGGATGGCATCACCTTCGATGAGGCACATGACAAGGTCAACACCATTGACCTGAAAGACACGGAGTCCCGCCTTGACTTCCTGCCCCTTCATGTAAAAGTCCATGATTCCGTCAGCCGAGATGGACACATCCTTATTCTTGCTTGTTTTTTCCTGCTGCCGTGCGCTGGGGTCAACCTCAAAATCCCCATCGTCCAGCGCCGTGTCGTATACATATACTCCGTCAGGAAAATTCCGCCGCCCCCGGTCATTTCCGTTGAGCAGGACGGGAACCATCTCCTTCCCCGTCGGCGTAAAGCCAAAAACGTAGTTTCCAGATTTGCTGCCGTTCTTCTGCCACAGGTGCCCCATTGTCACAAAGCTGAAGCAGGAGTTCTCCATGGCGCGGATTTTGTTGTACTTGTACCACTTATCCTTTTCAACATCCCCACCCGTGCAGTTGATGAGGATGTCCGCCCCGTTCAGGCCGTATTTCCTGCTGAACACCGCATGATTGCAGTCGAAGCAGGCCGTCATGCCGATTTTATGTCCTTTGAAAAGTATTGGAGCAAAAGCTTCCTCCGCATAAGCCGGGTAGTCGTCCAGCTGGCAGGCGGACCAGCCGGTCATCGTGTGCTTGATATATCTCTTACAGCGGGTCTCCCCCTCACGGGCAAATGCGTTGGCCCAGATGCACACTATCATGCCCTTCCTGTCGTTATTGCAGATGATGACGGCACGCCCCAAGTTTCTGCTGAATTCCAGGGTCTTTTCGTATATGGCATCCATGTCTTGTTTTTCCAGCAGGTCAGCCTTGTGGAAGTCATCTTCAAAAGGCACATGCGAAAACTCGGGCAGCACCAGCAGGTCTATATCCGAATCGCGCACCGCTCCCATCGCCCTGTCAAAACCTCCGCACAGACATTCAGAGGGGCTTCCCTGCAGGTACAGCCCGATTTTCAAGGAGCTTTCAGCGTTCATATAACAAACCTCCAGATAACAATATGATACAGTCAAGACCGTAACTTGTCAAATTTGCCTGCCTGTGCCAACATAGAATCGTGCATAGAATTCTCTGTCGGCATGGGAAAGTCGGATTTTGAAGAAATCAGGACAAAGGGAAACTATTGAGCCAGTTTCAAAACTCGTCCGGCTTTTGAAACTCACTCTCTACTCTTTGATTCTACATATCCCAACAAATACAGGAATACAGGTGCAGGAATCTTATAAATTCTTTTCCCATTTTCATAAGTTTGAATGCCCAAATCCCCGGTTCGCTTTGTGATTACAAGATTTGGACGTTCGTTTGTTGAAAGCTGAACAACCATGTCCTTTTCAGGAATTGAAGAATCCTCACGGTACTTTACTTCAATCATTATTGGTTCCTTTTCTTTGGCATACTCAACAACAATATCGATTTCTTTATCTTTGTCACCGCCGCGATAATAGCCAACTTTGGTTACAGTCTTATAGTTAAATGCCTTGATGTGCTTGTAAACGGCTGTTTCTGCAATAATACCAAGTTCTACAGCATCGTTTGTTATATCATCTTTCATCAAAACAGCATTTCTTAAAGCAGCATCTGCAATGTAAATCTTATCCTGAGATTTCAAAATTTGTTTTGGTCCAACATTTACCAAAGGACTTATGTAAATAAGATTTGCTCCTTCAAGATACAGAATATATTTTTCCAATGTATTTCTTGAAACCTGCAATTCCTTGCAAATTGTATTCATATTAATGATGTTTGATGAATTGTAACAAAGATACAAAAAGACTTTCTCTATATCTGAAACATTTCTGATTGCATATAGAGAAGGCAAATCCCGCTTAAGGGCTTTATCAACAATATCTTCTCTAAGGATTCTCTGTGCATAAACATCATCTTTTGAAAGAGCAAGTTCCGGAAAACCACCAACTTGTAAATAGCGGATAAAATGTGCCTGTAAAAAAGACAGTTTGTTTACTATGTCAGACTGCTCTTTGGTATCAAGAAGATAGAGCTGCGTTGGTTTTATTCCCGCCGGCAAATCTACAGTTTGAATATTCAACAGCTGACAGTATTCATAAAATGTAAGAGTCGGAACCTGAATCGTTATCCATCGACCTAATCCGCTTTCCCGTGTTTTATCAGCAAGAACCGGACTTGCTGAACCTGTAGCCATAATTTTTATATCTGGATTTGTATCATAAAGAACTTTTAACCATGCATTCCAGTCTGGAGAATATTGTATCTCATCAAAAAAACAGTAAATTTGTTTTGAAGTAGTGATATTCTGCCTGTACATATCAACAACATCGTTGATGCTGCAAAATTTTAACAATGGATGATCAAATGATATAAAAACAATATCTTTTGGGCTTACTCCATTTTCAATTAAGTTTGCGATGGTCTGATACATGATAGTGGTTTTTCCAGTGCGCCTGGCACCACTTAAAAGAACAATACGGCGAATGTCAGAGTTATGAAAGGCCTTTTTTCCTTCATAGTACGCAACCCGGTGCATCGGCTTATTAAAGTCTTTTTGTACAACACCCGTATTCCACCAGGGATTATATGAATAAAGAAGATTTAAAATGCTTTCCTTTGAAAAATAACCTGACATAGGCAACCTCATTTATCAGTTTCTTTACCTTAATGATAATTTACAACCCAAAGATTGTCAATATAATAATAATCTTTAGACATTTATTTGTCATTTCGCTTAGAAAAATGATAATTTAATCAGTTTTTATTTCTCTGCAAAACTTGGATTCTTCACTTATCCACAAAAACTGTTGTAAACTTAAAATGTATATTCGATGGTTTCGATAATTTCTTTTTTATGAAATTTTGAATTCGTCCAAAATTTAGCTGGTATTTCTGTAAAATCCGGAATAAGATACCGTTATTAGTGTTGATGAGACACCCGTATGTATGGAATCGGCTATAGGGCATCTCTAAAAACTGAAGTTTTTAAAGGTTCCCTATACGGATTTTTTCAGGAGAGCCAGAGCGTTTGCTTCCACTTTGCGTATGTCATCCATGGTTATGTCCAGACATTCACAAAGTTCGGCCAAAGTGCGGGAATAACCGTCCTCAAGGCCGAAGCGCAGCTTGAGGATTTTCTGGTCAGGTTCCGGGAATTTATGCAAAATCAGCCTGAGCTGATCCTGAAGGACAGAGAACGCACTGGCAGTTTTCGTGGAGGCTACCGATTCCTTGCCCCGTACGGAAACCTTTTTTCCACAGGCAGAGCAGAAAACTGCATCGTCATTCAGTTCCTTCCCGCAGTATGAACAGTAAATCATAGTTTTTCTCCCATAAAATGCTGCATAAGTTCTATATCCATAGTTTACTACAAATTCCTGCCTTGTCGGTAAACTGCCGGGCGACTTTTGCAGGAGAAACAGACTATGGTCAATTAGTATCTTTTGCATAACTCCATTTCCACAAAGTCACATTACCATCACTGTCTTTTTCCAATATTTCTACCTCGATAATATCATCATGTGATTTTGGGATTTCCCTGTTTTTATTTCCGTCTTCAAAAGCATAAAAAAGAGTATGCCCGTTTTTATCTATGAATATATAGCGGGTTTTTCCGTTAATTGAATCAACAAGTGGAGACCTCTTGCATTTGAACCTCTGAGGCAGAAGCAGGCGTATATCTTTGTACAGCTTGATATTTGTAGACTGGGCTTTCTCCTTTATTAGTTTAGAAACAAGCTTTGAAAAGGCATTTTTGCTTTCATCGAAGAGAGCCTTTCGTCCCTTGCCTATATTAGCACGCAAAAAGGAACAGAATTCATTTACATTCTCTGTCGGACAGATATCCTTAAAGAGTCCTATAAACATATCCAAAGACTTCAAAGCCTTTTCATTATGCTCAAAGAAGTATTCAACGGCCTGACTCTCTTCCTTGAATCTGGGAAAAACTGGAACCTTTTTTCGGGGATGGAACTCTATGTTGTTGTGCCTTGAAAGATAATCGATGCAAAACACGATATGGTCGTTCAAGAAACTTTCATCATCATTGGAGATTTCTTTGTCGTAATAGTGCAGTCCATACACATAAAGAGCCAGTTCCTGGCTACTTTGTATATGGTCAGAATACTCTTTGAGTGTTTCCTGTATAAGATTGAAAATGCCATCTGCAATAAAGCGGTTAAAGATTTCCTGCGTCCTGTATTTCAGTATCTTCCTGAATTGATGCAAGAATTCTTGTGGACTGACAGAATCTTTATGAAGATCATACTCTTCGAGAAAGAAGGAAACCTCTTGGTTTTCAGAATAGAGACCAAGCTGCCTGTTGTCTGCTATCTTTCGCAGGACGTTCACATACGGCAACAAACTAACTCCACATTCTTGAGAGACCTCTGTAATCTTGTCATAAACAGGGATGTTCCTTGCGTCCGTCAAGAAGTCAAAATCGGTCTCCTTCTTGCTCAACTGATGAGCTAGAATTGTAAAATCATAGAACTCAGTACCCTCTGTCAGGTTAAGAATGATTTCATTAAGCTTTTGCTCATTCTCTTCGACCATGAGTGTTAGGACATAAATGAAAGTCAGCTCGTTCAAGGTCTGAATCTGTTTCTTTACTTGAATAGCTGTCTCATCCGCCGGAAATGGGCGGGATGCAAGCTGACTGCTTATTTTTCCGAGCTGGTTAAGAGTTTTTAATGCTGTCATTTTAACTGCTCAGCTATCTGATCTGCATCAGAAAATTTCTTTTCTATCTCGTTATCGGAATTAAGCTTTATCCTGAATTCGACACGGCGAGAGGCATCCCAGTCAATCAATTCTTCTCTACCTGTCGTTTTTTTTACAGGATGCGATTTGGAATATCCGATGGCAACAATTTTCGAGCGAATCCATTCGCTACTTTTTGGGTAACTGGTATCATTCAGGCAGTAGGACAGTACGGAACGTGTCCTGTCCTGAGAAAGCTCCATGCCCTCCTCATAATCCTGCCGATCGGTAATCAATCCGTCGCTTATGGCTTGTACAGCTTCGGAAGAATGCCCTTCAATTCTTATTTCCTCAATCAGCCCCTCGTATTTATCCACGACTTTCAAAAGGCGGGGAAAGAAATCACTGAGAATGTCCTTATATGACTTTTGCAAGACAGCCTCGTTCTTCATAAAAAGAACATCCGGGTCTTTGAAGCGAATGGAGAGATTCTCCTTGTCAATTTCTGCATTCCATTTCTCTAAGTCAGCCGTAAACTCTTTGTTTAGGTCATTGTACAGCGTGTACTTCGTAGTTACGTAGTTTTTCGAGATTTCTTTCAGCTTATCGGAAAGTTCCTTCTGCTGCTGAGAAATTTGTGTGAGCCTCAAGACGCTTCCGATGCAAAGAAGGACGAAGATGGCGCACAGTGCACTCATCATGTCGCTTATTGAGAGGCTGAAATCTCCCGCGATACCGGAACTTTCTGATTCGTCGCTCATCGCTGGCCTCCGAAGAATGATTCCGTGACTTTCTTTGCCGTGTTGTTATATTCTTCAAGTGTCTGAACGAGAGTCTTTTCGATGACCTCTGAATACTCCGAGATGTTCTGGTTGACGGAAGAAAGAATGGCGGAGATGTTCTTGTCAATCTGCTTGTAATCCTCCATAACAGCCTTTCTTTCCTCCAAAAGCTGCATGTTCTGGTTCTGGATTATTTCCCGTGACTGCTCTGCATAGGATGCCAAAAGCTTGGAGAAATGTGTCTTTATTTCCTTGCCATACGATGCAACCTCATCTTTTATTTTTGTCTGGGCTGTATTCAGTGTCTCATGAAGTTCTCTATAGTCTTCAAGCATGACTTTATGGTCAGAATTGAGCTTTACATTGTTTGCCTGAATGTCTTTCGTTGCTTTGATTGTTTGCGCAAGAACTTCGTTTACTTTCCCAGTCGTCTCTCCTGATGTCTCTATGAATTTAGTCAGGCTGCTTTGTATTTGCTCAGATGCATTTTGCAATGCGACGGCTTGCTTCGCATAGTTTGCGAGAGTGGACTGCATTGCTCCGAACGTTTCTTTTACAGGCCCGATTGACTGTTCGAGGCTCTTGCCAACAGCGAGGAATTTATCCGGAAGAGTCTCGATGGACTCTTTTGCCGTAAGCAGAGTCTTGGTCATTTCCTGGATGGAGTGGAGAAATGAGTCAAACTCCGTCTTGGTTCCTTCCGCAAAGTTGATTCCCTCGTTGGAATCGTTATAGAGCCTTGCACAATGGTACTTTATCTTGTTGAGTGGCCACTGGTACAGGATAGTCCCGAACAGGACCGACAGGATGACACCCGCAATCGAAGTTCCAAAGGCAGTCTTCAATCCGCTAAAGAAAACATCAAGATGATTGAGAAATTCTGTGGGGTCTTGTCGTGATAAATCCAGCTTTGTTATGCCGTCAGAGAATCCAAGGAAGGTACCGAGAATCCCAAGCCCTACAAATGTTCCCGGCAGTAGCTTTGCCAAGGCCAAAACCGGAAATCCGGGGTTAGAAAAGAGCAGGAATGATTCGACGCTTCTATAGTTTCTTTCGACATCCTTTTCAACAAAAGGCATATCTGATATTTTAGAAGACAAATATAAAATCCTCACCCATACAACAAACGCCAAAGTAACAATTCCTGTAAAGAACAAGTAATACAAGACCATCATAGTTGCAGTTCTCCCTGGTTAATATCCAAATACACCTGCAAAGGAAACGTCATCTCCGCTTCCCTGTTCGCTTAGACGAGGAAAGAAGCTTTCAAGCTCTTGACGTTCACGATCCGCTCCGTAGATTTGTACGTTGTGATAAATGTCATTCATGAAGTTTTTCAGACCTTCAGGAGTAAAGGAGTCTTGTACGCCATCTGTACATGCACAGATGTAGTCAAGTCTGTCGAATCCCCATGCATATCTGAATTCATTCACCGCGTTTGATGAGCATAGGCTTGTGGTCATACCGAAACCCAATTTATCGTCATCGGGAATAGGAAAAAAAACGTCTCCGCCAGCTTTTTTAGCCAGACAAGCCCCATCACCTATCTGAATCGCAATCCACAGGGCTTCCTTACCGCCAATGGGAAAAGGAGGTGGGGTTATATAAATTCCTGCGATGAGAGTAGTACCATACAACCGTTCTATAAAACTGTAATCCTTCTTTTCGTCATCTTTTAATGCTTCTTCCACATCCTTCCATGGAATACCCAATTGTCCACAAAGGTACAGTTCATATGGCTCAAGAGGTTTTTTGCGAAAATGACTTCTCACACTGTATCTCCAAGATTGCAGAATCCCGTTTATAATATTTGGAACGGTTCTTTCTAAGCTCAAATTCCCTATATTACAACCTTTTAGCTTTTCGAAACCTTTCCAAAAGTCTTCAAGTTTGTTCTCTGCTACAGAAACTGCTCTTTCTGAGCCAATCTGGCTACGAAAATATTTTTCTCCACCATGTCCATCTGCAACAGCGAAAATCGAATATCCTTTCCCCAAACTGCTCCTTGCATAGTCTTGCAACGGCTTACCTTCTTTCTTGTGAGAAGCACCCTGCACGGAAACTGATATTTTGTTCATTCGAAATCATCCCCGTTCGTTGACACCTGATTTAGGTCAGGGTCACTCTGCTCTATGTCTTTAATCTGGTCAATCATCTGTTCCTGCTTTGTCTTTATCTCTCCACTATCGGAGGCTGGTTGGCTCTTGCTTCCGACCTGGGAAGAAGTGACCGAAACCTTTCTAATCCACTTTCTAAGGCTCTCCGGTGTATGGGATGTAATCACAGCCTCTATGTTTCCCGTGAACTCCTTCAGTACGTCCTTGTTTGCATCGTCACCTATAGCTAAGGCAACTTTTATAGCATACTTGAACCAGTTGTTGTTCTTAAGCTTATCAACTCCGGTCTTGTAATCGTCAGTTGGATCTCCGTCGCTCATCAAAAAGAGTACCGGTGCCACAGAACCAGAAGGGGCCGCCAAGAATTCTTTTTTAGATAGCTTCTTGCTCAATTCTTCACAGGCTGCTCCTAAATCCGTAACCCCGTCAGCCTGAACTTCCTGCCACACAAAGCTTTCAGCCGCAATCGGTGACGGATACATCCATTCGCAGCCGGATGAGAATTTCAAGCATGCAACTTTCAGGTTCACATCAGAGCCTCCAGCCTTTGACAGCTCTGGAAGCACATCCCTTATAGCCTGATTTACAATTGAAATCTTTTTTCCAAACATTGAGCCAGATGTATCGATAATGAAAAACAAAACCATCTGCCTCTTTACTATTTCTTCCTTTCCGTCATGAAGTCCCATAAACCTTTCTCCTGACAATTATTTTTCAACCAATCCGGTTGTATTTCCAAAACTTATTTTCATATCACTTGCAATCGGAACGACAGAGCCATTTCCAATTGTCTTTACCTGTCCGTCCGAAGTAGAGAACGACCACGTCAGACTACCGAGATTCCTTATACCCCAAAGTGAATTGTCTTTTTTGCTCATAGTCACCACTCCTTCTATCTTTGTATAATCATCGCTGTTGCTGTCAACATGACAAGCCCTAATATTTGTTCCAGGGAAAAGCGGAACACCATAATCTTTGACTCTCAGGATATGAGGGTAGCTGAATGTATGCTGGCAATCGAAGTTCATGGGTTTCCCAGATTTGAACTGACATAACATCTGCTCACTTCCACAAACAGGGCAAACAAGAATCTCGTCAAGAAAACGTAATAAGATTTTTTGCCAGTTATCAGGAGTAAGTCGTACATTGGGATTATTTATACCATCCACAAAAGACTTAATGAAAGCATCCCTTATGTATGGGGGGAGCCGAGGCCAGATTTTTAATGGATTGCGATGAATTTCAGGGACAGGCCGGTTTGAGTCATCCTTTGGATTGAAAATGAAGACAGGATTCGTTCCATAAAGCTCCATCTCACGTTTCTCTGTGATGCAGACTGACCCAACATAAGCTTTCCCCATAAGCGGGTCATGCAAGCAGAAAAGTTTGAATAGGATGACAGCTAGAGAATAGCAGTCAGTAAGAGGAGCTGGGAACTTATCACCTCTGAAGACTTCAGGGGCCATATAGCCGGGCTTGCCGCCAATATTCCCCGGATTCTTTATTCCACCAGGTGTTACATTGTCGTTGTCACATATCAGGACATCTCCTGTCTGAGCATTTATGAAGAAGTTTCCATCATTCAAATCCTGATATGAAAGTCCTTCATAGTAAAGCCGTTGGAACGCATTTACAATATTCAACGCTGCATAAACGATAGTTTTAGTATCAGGGAAATCGACCTTGTTGTTCAGAATGTCCGAGAAGTCAGAATAGCCCTTCGGTCGCAAATCCATCACATAACCGAAGCTTCCGGCCTTCTCCTCTGTGAGATAAAGAGGCCATAAAAATTTGCTGTCAGGTGCGCCGTTCTTTATGTTCTCCTGTAGGTTTTCCCTGAATGCCGCCTTGTCCTGGAATCTGCACGTATACCACTTGAGTGCGTACTCCTTGCCGTCAATTTTCACGGCATAGACTATGCCTTGTCCGCCTTCGCCCAGCATTGAAGCTATCGTCGCTATCTTTCCGCCCTGAAGCTGAATTGTCTCGCCTTTTTTGAATTCCATATCAGTATCCTCCGCCTGTCAAATTCAGTGCATCCACAGTAACTATCTCAAGTGTTTCTCCGCACCACGGGCAGGTCGCCATTTGCTTGCCTTTCTTCTTCTTCCTTGGGGAGTCACAGAAGCATTTTCCGCAGGCACAGCAAATAAAATCTTTTGTTCCGCAATAGGGGCAACCTGGATATTCCTCAGTGTCGGATGAGACTCTGGCTGTTTCCGTGTCGTACCCCTCGTGTCGGGCTTTTTCCTCATCAATCTTGAAAGCCCAAGTCCGCTTCCAATCTGAGCCATACTTCTGAATCCTCATCCCAAATAAGTTGCCGCCCTTGTCTTTGACATTCGGGCATCTTGCGAGGACAATCTTTGCCTGTACCTTGGTTTTGAGTTTCTCTTCCATATTGATGGGTTTTCCTCTTCACAATCCCAAATGCTTAGCCTTCGCAATGAAATCGTCTGCTTTGGGATGCTTGCCCTTCACGACAGGGTCCTTATAGAAGTAGCCAGAGCAGATGAGCCAGAAAATCTTGTCAGCTTTGTATGGCGAAACACCGTTGTCGCGTGCAAGTTCGTCAAGCGCGTTGAACACATGTCCGTCATCATCATCGGAAATTCTTAAGCTCGTGAAAATCCGCTTGATGTGTACGTCGGGCTTAGAGAAGCTGACAAAGCCCATCTCCTTGAGCGCGTCGCAGACAAGGGCGAATCCCATTCCGAAGATGTTCTTTGCAATTTTGTCCGGCAAAGCAGACCGTTTCTTGCAGTCAGACTCATAGCTTGCAATGAAATTCTTGAAAGCCTGTGCATCGGGGAATTGACGCAGGTATTTTGCAGCCTCTACAACGGACTTGCACCATCCTTGCCAAATTTGTCCCGTCACACCAAGCTTCTCGGAGAATACATTGTAAATTACCTCAGGGTTTAGGGATGAGATTTTTGCAAGGTCGTACGAGCTGCTTCCGCACATAGAGAGCAACACCGCTTTGATTCGTGCTTTTTCCGCCGGATGCTCGTTATTGAATTTGACGACGTTTGGCTTCATCCCCGCGTTCTGAGCTGACATGATGAACTGTTCGTAAACCTCGCCCATATCTTTGAACTGCCTCGGCTCATAGTATTTGTCCAAATCAGCCTTGCTCAATCCTGCCGGAAGGTTTTCCTCCAGATACTTCTGTGCGAACTGAAAAATCTTCCTGTTTCTCTCGCTGTTGCCCATGCAACTTCTCCTTTAAGCATCTTTCAATATAAAATATTTCAAATCCATCTATTGTAAAATGCAAGCAAAAAAGCAAATCTACCCGCAGATTCCCACTTATGTCCGTCAGTCTCAGCTAACAAACCTCCAGATAACAATGATACAGTCAAGGCCGTAACTTGTTAAATTTGCTTTCCTGTAATAACATAGTATTGCTGTCTGTGAAAAGGATGTGGCGGATATGAGGGACGACCGCAGGGCCGCCCTTGCCCCATTTAATGAGAGTTTTCTTTCCAGACATAATCTATCTTGCGGTATTCAAACTCCTGCCAGTTGTTCCTTTGGAAAACGCTTATCATCTGGCGTTTGTTTTCTCCTACATCTTTTACAAAAGCAACGGCCATAAACTCCTTTTCATCCATCAGCCTGCCAAGCTCCTTCATCTGCTTCATCGTGTAAGTCCGTAACATGTATCCCGGCCTGCTGATATTTTCACCGGAAGCTACTTTTACAGCCTCTTTCGGAGTCAGCATATAAGCCATTTCCCAACGGCCAGCATTTGGAGTCGATGTCATGCCGCCTGTTGCAACCCCTATAAGCAAACCTACGCTTGCTGTAGCTGTAGATTGGGAGGAACCAAGGCTGTAATCATAATACTGCTTGTATTCCTCGTTGTTGATGAACGTGACCAAATCACTGACAGTCCCGTCCGGCAATGTCGCGTCCTTTATCACGTTGCCGCCCAGCTCGTCCTCGGCCCTTTCTACCAGGTAGAATTTCTCATAGGTCAGTGTCGTATACTTCTTGTCCGCAGAGACATAAATCACCCTCATCCTGTCATCCTCAAAGGTATAGGAGGATCCGATGACAAGTTTGCTTTTCTTCATCATCTCCAGCAAATCCGTTTCCTTTGCCGAATACTGCTTAAGGAAGTAATCCTCATCTTCAACCGGCTGCTTGCTCTCTTTCCATGCGGCGGACTCTTCTTTTGTCAGCCTGCGGAGGTATTTCGTATATTCCGAATACGGAGAATCGCCTCCAATGCGGATTTTCTTGTCTTCGTTGAATTTTTCCCTGTTCTTGAACAGATTCAGGTTCGTCACCGTGCCGTCTGGCAGGACAAAGTCCTTTACTTCATAATCAGCCTTTGGAACCCCCTTTGCCATAAGGCAAAACGGCATGAACGCCAGGATCAGGGCCAGTTGCGCAAAACGGAACAAAGATGTTTTCTTCATATTTTTCTCCTTTCTTTTGCGGCAGGGGCTTTCCAGCCGCCAATTGCTTATTGGGAACCTCGAAAAACTTCAGTTGTCCGAGGTGACTTTGTCTTATTGTTACAGGCGATAATAACTGTATGCTACCATTATAACTAACACTCCGCTTATAGTCAACGATAACTGTTAGCTATACCATTAGGAAAATGAATAAAATTCCTATTGAGGATGTCATAAGGGAAAATATAAAATCGCTCCGCAAGCGACTTGGCTGGACTCAGGAACTTCTGGCCGAAAAAACAGGCGTTTCTGCGCCTTATATAACCCAGATTGAGGCGGGCAAACGCACGCCATCCCTTGACATTGTGGAAAAACTGGCTTTTGCCCTTGGTGTCGAATACAAAACCTTGTTTGAGACAGAAAGGGCAGACGGCAGCACCGGCTCAGACATTTTTTCCAGGCA
>CADCQA010000019.1 GCA_902803415.1 uncultured Spirochaetaceae bacterium
ACGGTGCTTGCCGTGCTGTACCCAGTACTCGTATTCACCTGCCTGGTAGTGCTCCACCTGCCGGTGCGGGTGTTGTCACTTTGTGTCACGGTGATGGCGCTTGCCCTGTTCCTTAGCCTGACCGCCGGAAAAAAAGGGCAGGAATCCGGAGCAGCCCGCCTGCGACCGTTTCTTTCGTCTGCCCTGCTGCTTGCGGCGGGCATTGCCTGTTTCTTTACCAATCAGGCGGTTTTCCTCAAGCTCTATTCCGTCGTCATCAGCGTCACGCTGCTGATTGTGTTCGGCAGCACGCTCTTTTTCCCGCCTACTATCATATTCAGGTTCGCCACGCTGGCAGACAAAAGCATTATCGGTTCCCCCGCCCAGCCGGGCATTGAGCGCTACTGCAGGAAAGTCTGCATTGTCTGGTGCATTTACTTTATCTGCAACGGCGCGGCGGCGGCCTACACGGCCCTGTTCTGCAGCGACAAAGTCTGGTCTGTGTACAACGGCGGCATCTCGTACGTGCTGATGGGACTGCTGTTTGCTATAGAATTCTGCATAAGGAGGCAGGTTGACAAAAAAATGCCCAAAGTTCATACAATTTCCCATTTTACCGCCGGCGCACGGAGCGATGATTACGTGCTCTGCTACGAAGGCACCTGGTCAAAAAAGCTGTACAAGACGTGGCTCGACTTCCTGACGGACACAGCCAAAATGCGCGCGTTCCTCCGCAGGGACGGAACCAAGGACTGGATTCTGCACTGCGAAGACTACTGGTATTTCCTTGTAACATTCGTGGCACTGCTCCAGTGCCGCTGCCGCGTGTTCCTTACCCAGAACATCAGCGCGAATTTCATGGGCGAAATCAGAAAGCCCGGTTACGGTTTCCTTACCGACCAACAGGCAGACGGTTCCACGTTTATCCCCAGTGTGATTGAAAGCGAAGCCGCCCCCGCAGAAAGCGAAATCCGTACCGCGCCGGAATTCAGCTCCGACGACACAGAAATCTACATGTATACATCCGGCAGCACCGGGCACCCCAAGGCCGTCCGCCAGCGCATGACCGAATTCGAACAGGACAATGCATTTGTCATCTCCAGGTGGGGCGGGGAATTCCTCCGGCGCAAACTGGTCACAACCGTCAGCCAGCATCACATCTACGGCTTTCTCTTCGGCATTTCGCTGCCGTTCAGTCTTGGCGTTCCGTTCCGGCGCACACGCATTGAGTACCCGGAAGAATTTGAATCGCTTACCGACGAAAGCTACATGGTCATTGCAACCCCGGCCTTCCTGAAACGCACGGTGGAAACAGAGCAGAAACTCCCCATGAAAGACTGCTTTATCTTCACAAGCGGCGGCGTCCTTACCCCCGAAGTCGCAAAGCAGACGGACGAAGTGTTCGGCATCTGGCCGATGGAAGTCTACGGTTCCACGGAAACAAGCGGCATCGCCTACCGCCAGTCAAAGAACGGACTGGAATGGACGCCGTTCGACAACGCAAAAATCTGGAAGGGTGACGACGGCTGCCTTGTGATTGTGTCCCCCTACATAAAAGATCCGGCGGGCTTTGCCACCGCAGACATGGTGGACATCCTGCCCGACGGCAGGTTCCTGCTGAAGGGCCGCTCTGATTCCATCGTAAAAATCGAAGAAAAGCGCATTTCCATGACGGAGGTGGAAAACAGGCTCCTGCAGTCCGGCTTTGTTTCAGACGTAAAGGTCATTGCAATGGAAGACCGCCGCCAGTATCTTGCCGCCGCCATTCAGCTGAATGAAAGCGGAAAAAAGAAATTCGACGGCGAGCGCAAGCTTGTGCTAAACCGCTACTTCCACGATTACCTGATGCAGTATTTTGAAAACGTCGTCATTCCAAAGCGCTGGCGCTTCGTGGAACAACTGCCCGTTGACGTGCAGGGAAAAAAGCACAAGGCGGAAATCCAGGCGCTCTTCGACACCCCGCAGAATCCGCAGGAAGAAGGGTTCCACAGCATAGAAGAAACGGTTCTGAACCGCAGCGCCGATTCTGTGGAACTGACTTTTACCGTCCCTGCCTGCTGCGACTTTTTTGACGGTCACTTCCCCGCCTACAAGCTGCTGCCCGCAGTAGGCCAGTTCGCCATCATCGTGCATTTTACACACAAATACCTGAACGTAAGCCCGGATGTAACACAGATACGGCGGATGAAATTTTCTGCCCCCATCGAGCCGGACGCAAAGGTGCAGATGAAGCTGGAATGCAACCGGAAGACCAATAAGGTTTCTTTCGCCCTGACGGATGCAGAAGCAGCCGACAAAACATATTCAGTAGGGATGTTCCAATGAAATGCTGCTTCATCATACCCTGCTACCGGCACGGTGCAACGCTGGCGTCCGTTCTGGAAAAACTCCGCTGCTACGGGATTCCGTCCATCGTTATTGACGACGGCAATGACCAGCATAACAAGGAACTGATTGCGGCAGCAGTTGCCGCTGAACCGGGAACACTGCTGGTTGTCAGGGAGAAAAACGGGGGCAAGGGCCGGGCAATGAATGACGGCATCCGCAAGGCAGCGGAGGCGGGCTTTACCCATGCATTCCAGATAGATGCTGACGGACAGCATGATGCGGCGGACTGCAAGGAATTCCTGCAGCTTGCCGCAGAAAATCCAGATGCCGTGCTCTGCGGTTTCCCCGTGTACGACAGCTCGGTGCCAGCAGCCCGCAAAAACGGGCGGGAATTCTCCAATATATGGGCCCGTATCGTCACGCTGAACCCTGAACTCAAAGACGTGCTCTGCGGCTTCCGTGTGTATCCGGTTCAGGCATATAATTCACTGCTTTCACGGCACGTGTGCATGGATTCCCACATGGGATTCGACGTCGATATTCTTGTCCGCCTTTCATGGGCAGGCTGCCGCTTTATCTTCCGCGGGGTTCACGTAACGTACCCGGAAGACGGCGTTTCAAACTTCAGGCTGTTCCGGGACAATGCACATATTTCGCTCACCTATACAAAACTCTTCTTCGGAATGCTTATCCGGCTTCCCATCCTGCTTGTACAGGCGCACAGGAGAAAGCATCATGGCTGAGGAAAGCGGAAAGGAATCCCTGCACTGGTCGGAAGAAAAGGAAGTTGTCAGGAGCAACCGCCCGCTCAAGCTGCTCTGCCGCATGGCAAAGCTTTTTCCGTTTCCCCTGCTGGTGCTGCTCACATTCCCCGTAAGCCTCTTCTACATTGTGTTTTCCGGCCGGGCACGCAGGTACACCGCCGCATACCAGAAGCAGCTCGCTGCATTCTGCCCCGCGTACCGGCGCACACCGCTGTCCGGTCTGGTGCAGGTGTATTCCTTTGCTCTGTGCGTGGTGGAAAAAATTGTGGCGTGGAGCGGGAAGATGTCTCTGGAAAACATCATCTTCCATGATGACGATGTGCCGGAACTGAAAGCACGGCTTGCCGAAGGGCAGGGCGCCTTTCTTATCGGCTCGCACCTTGGCAACATGGAACTGCTGCGCTGCCTTGCCACCTACCAGCAGACCGGCGTTAAAAAAGATGTCCCGGTCACAGCCATCATGAACATGAAGTCCACAGCGCAGTTCAACAGGACGCTGAAGGAGCTTGATCCGAACTCCGCCCTGCACGTAATGAACGCAACAGACATCAGCGTGGATTCCATTGAAACGCTCCAGGACACCATAAAGGCCGGCGGACTGGTCGTTATGGCCGCGGACAGAACTTCGCCCACAGCACCCGGCCGCACAATTCCCATGCCGTTCCTTGGCAGACAGGCGCCGTTTCCCTACGGTGCATTCCTGCTTGCCTATCTGCTGGGCGCTCCGGTATACCACGTGTTCGCACTGCGGAAAAAGACAATCATGCTCCATCCTGCATACGATATGTTCGTAACAAAATCCCGCGTAGAGCGCCCGTCCTCGTCACGGAACAAGGACAGCTACATCCGCGGCCTCTGCGCCGAATTCGCGGAACTGCTGCAGGAGCGCTGCACAGGCAGCCCGGCGCAGTGGTATAATTTCTATGATTTCTGGGCCGAAAGCGCCCCGGAATAAAAACAGCAGTTTTTAAATACCAGACAGGGCTGCCCGGAAAACCTTTGCTTTCCGGGCAGTGCCGTCTCAGGACTCGTAGGCCTTTTCGTGAAC
>CADCQA010000020.1 GCA_902803415.1 uncultured Spirochaetaceae bacterium
CGCTGTTTTGCAGCCGGCAGTCTCTCAATGTTCCCGCACCCACACGCGCATTTCGCCCGGCGTGCGGTTGTCCCATGCATAGTACGGAATCCAGGTGAGCGTTACGTCGTCCTCCGGCAGGGCGGCTGCTTCCCGGTACAGGTCTCCGGAATCCCAGCTGTCCAGCCGGACACGTTTTCCCGGGCAGGAAAGCACCGTTACTCCGCCGAGCAGATCCGCGCGCCATGTTGCCGTAAACGGCGCAGTGCGGCTCATGCTGAGCGCGTGCAGGCTGCTGCCGTTGTCCGCTTCTTCCAGACAGTAGACGATGGGGCCGCGGCTTACGCAGAGCTTTCCGATGTCTTCGCGCACGCGCGGGTTTGCCTGCAGCACACGCACGGGAAGTTCCATCTGCAGCCGGATGCAGTCGCCGCTGCGGAATGTCCGGCGGATGAAAAAGTAACCGTCCTGTTCTTCTGCGGGGCACGCGTTTCCGTTCAGCATCAGGGTGCAGGACGCGGCGGAGCGGGGGCGCCGCAGCGCATAGGTGAATTCCCGTGCTTCCTTCATGCGGAACGAAACCTGCACGTCGCCTTCCCACGGCCAGCTGCTTTCCATATCCACGCCGACAGCCGTACCGTCCAGCTGTACGTCATAGGAACCGGCGATAAACAGGTGCGTGGCAAGCAGCGGCTTTCCCGCTCTGCTTCCGGCGGTGTGCACGTAGCTTCCCAGCGACGAAAGGAGCCGCGCAAAATTGGGCGGGCAGCAGGCGCAGCCGAACCACTTTTGCCGGACAGCCTTCACATGCGTGTAGGGGAAGGCGGCCTTTGTCAGCTCCGGAACTACTTCCAGCGGATTCACGTAGAAAAATGCCGTGCCGTCAAGCGAAGCCCCGCTGAGCACGCCGTTGTAGAGCGCACGTTCCATGCAGTCTGCCGCCGCCGCGTCTATGCCGCATTGCAGCATCCTGTGTGAAAGGAAGACAAGCGCAATCTGCGCACAGGTTTCGCCGTACACAAGTGCATTGGGCAGGTCGTAGTCCAGCGAAAAAGATTCGCCGTGAGCGCATTGCCCCACATTGCCCGTGACGTACATCTGGCGGCAGCTTATGTCCTTGTAGAGCGTGCGGCAGCTTTCAAGCAGCGCGGCATCTCCGGTTTCGCGCGCCACATCTGCCATGCCCGAATACAGATAGAGCGCGCGGACGGCGTGACCCTGTGCGATCTTCTGGCTGCGCAGCGGCATTCCGGCCTGATAATACTGGTACTGCAGGTAGCTGTCCTTCCATGACGGACGGTTGCCGTGCAGTTTTGTTTCTTCCTCAAAGAAAAGCGGTTCCTTCCCGCGCTCGTTGATAAGATAGGCGGCAAAGTCTAGGTAGCAGCGTGCACCCGTTGCATGGAAGAGCCGCACGAGCGCCATCTCCAGAATGGGGTGCCCGGGGTAGCCGTGAATCTTTCCTTCTTCCGGCCCGATTGCTTTCATCGCGCAGTCTGCTGCACGCCGGGCAATCTGCAGGTAGCGGTCCTTGCCGGTGGCCGCAGCGTAGGCAACGGCGCTTTCCACAAGATGCCCCAGACAGTAAAGTTCGTGGTTGTCCTTCAGGTTGGTAAAGCGCTTTTCTATGCCGGTGAGCACATAGTAGGTGTCAAGGTAGCCGTCTTCCATCTGCGCGGAAGCAATAAGGCTGATTGCACCGTCGGCTTGTTCTTCCAGTGCGGCATCGGGGTGCCACGAAAGCGTGTAGGCCACAGCCTCCAGCCACTTGTACAGATCGCTGTCCTGGAATACAAAGCCGCTGTGCGTTTCGTCCGGGGCAAGGCTTTCCCTTCCCTGCGCCAGAACTTTTGCCGCAAGCCTGAAATTCCGTATGCAGCGGCTTGGTTCCGCCCCCGGAACCAAATCATTCAGCGCCTGCCACTGGTAGGGAATCATCTGTGTGCGCACGGTCTCCATTTTGGGAAGCCAGAACGCATCGTGTATGCGCGTGCTGCCGGGCGGCACCACCGTCATCGTCGTATCCATGGATGTACCTCGTTTGTAGACAGCTCGAAAAA
>CADCQA010000021.1 GCA_902803415.1 uncultured Spirochaetaceae bacterium
CCCGGCTGAATTTTGCGGTTCTGCACGGCATCCATTGCTTCGCTTTCGTCATCAAAGACGCGGGCGGGACCGGTGTGCTTCATCAGCTCTTTTGCGCAGGCAGAGCGCTTGACCACCGTACCGTCGGGGGCAAGGTTGCCGAACAGCACGGCAATGCCGCCGTTGTCCGAATACGGATTTTCGATGGGGCGCAGCACTTCGGGGTTGCGGTTTACCGCGCCCGCTATGTTCTCCGCGATAGTTTTTCCTGTTGCAGTTATAAGGTCGGTGCGGATGAGCTGCTTCTTTGCAAGTTCGGCGAGCACGGCCTGTACACCGCCCGCGTCATTCAGCTCGCACATGAAGGTGTGGCCGGCGGGGGCAAGGTGGCACAGGTTCGGCGTATGCTCGGAAATTGTGTTTACCTCATGCAGGTCTATGGAAATGCCGGCCTCGTGCGCAATGGCGGGAACGTGCAGCATCGTGTTGCTGGAGCAGCCCAGCGCCATGTCGGCAGCAAGCGCGTTGCGGAAAGAGTCGGCGGTCATCATCTGCCGTGCAGTGATATTGCGGCGGTACATTTCCATTACCTGCATGCCGGCATGCTTTGCAAGCGCAATGCGCGCACCGGTGACGGCAGGAATGGTACCGTTGCCGGGAAGGCCAAGGCCCAGCACTTCGGTCAGGCAGTTCATGGAATTGGCAGTGAACATGCCGGAGCATGCGCCGCAGCCGGGGCATGCGGAATGTTCCAGTTCCTTCAGCTGGGTTTCCGTGATCTTACCGACGGCAAGGCCGCCCACTGCTTCGAACATATCTGTCAGCGAAAGGTTCTTGTCTGAATAAGGATTGCCTTCGTCGTGGCCGGGAAGGTGACCGGGCATCATCGGACCGCCGGAACAGAACACCGTCGGCAGGTCAAGGCGGGCAGCGGCCATCAGCATGCCGGGAACGATTTTGTCGCAGTTGGGAATCATAACGAGCGCATCAAACTGGTGTGCCTTTGCCATGCATTCCACGGAATCAGCAATGAGCTCGCGGGTCACCAGGGAATACTTCATTCCTTCATGCCCCATGGCAATGCCGTCGCACACGCCGATGGCAGGGAATTCCACGGGCGTTCCGCCAGCCATGCGCACACCAGCCTTTACGGCTTCAGAAATGCGGTCAAGCTCCGCATGACCCGGAATAATCTCGTTCTTTGCACAGCAGATGCCGACAATCGGGCGTTCCAGCTCTTCGTCGGTGTAGCCCATTGCATAGAACAACGAACGATGGGGAGCACGCGCGGCGCCCTTTACAGCATTGTCACTTTTCTTAGCCATTACAATATACCTCGATTAGCGTATTGTAACCGAGAAATCGATGAAAGTCAATGAAGTGATTCAACAGGAATGCAGAAACTTCAGCGTCAATGCAAGAAGTTTAGTGGGGATATGTATACAAAAAATGCGCTCCCAGCGATAAAACGCCCATCAACGCGGTTGTAGTGCTGCGCACTACAAATGCGGCACAGTTCGTTTTATCGCTTCCGCGCATTTTTGGGGGATAGCCCAGCGCAATGCCCGCGCTGCTGCTGTATCACTGCACGCTACAAGTGCAGCGTCGTTCGGTTTTCCACCTCCGCGCTTTTTTGGGGTAGCCCCGCGCAATGCCCGGCAATTCTGCTGCCGGGCAATTTTATTGGGGGCAGGCACGGAAATGATTTTTCCGGGATGCCTATTTTTCTCCCAGGAAGAATGCGGCGGCGTTGCGGTAGCAGATGTTTTTTACGAGCCGGCCCAGGGATGCTTCGTGCCAGGGGAACTCGCCCTGCTCTACAAGGCTGCCGATGTAATTGCACAGGATGCGGCGGAAATATTCGTGCCGCGGGAACGAGAGGAAGCTGCGGCTGTCGGTGAGCATGCCCACGTAACAGCCCAGCGGAGCCGTGCGGGAATACACGCGGAGCTGTTCCTCAATGCCGTCTTTGTGGTCGTTGAACCACCATGCAGGGCCGAACTGGCAGTTGCGGAAATTCGCGGCCATTGTTGCCAGCGCCTCGTTATCCTTGGGGTTCAGGTTGTAGAGCACCGTGCGGGCGGCAGGCTCCGCGGAATAAATTGCACTGAGCACAGCGCCAAGCTGCGGCGCAAAGTTAAAGTCCTGCAGGCTGTCCTCGCCTATGTTCTTTCCGGCCGAGTGGAGCAGCGCGGCATGGTTGTCGCGGAGCGCGCCGATGTGGAGCTGCATGACAAAGCCTTTCTGCGCATAGAGCTTGCCCAGCTCGATAAGCACCCAGCCTTTGTACTTTGCCAGTTCGTCAGGCCGCATCTTCTTGCCGATCCATGCCTTCTTAAAAATATAATCCACGTCCTCATACGAAGCGGGAAGATAAAAGTCATTTTCAAGCGAATGGTCGCTGACCACCGAACCGTTTTCCCGGAAAAAGCCCATGCGACGGCCAAGGGCAGCCATCATGTCTGCAACAGACATAATCCGTTTGCCGTCGGCCTCCTGCAGGCGGCTGATATAGTCCGGGAAGGCG
>CADCQA010000022.1 GCA_902803415.1 uncultured Spirochaetaceae bacterium
GAGTTTAAAATCGCTCAAATAGCGCGATTTTAAACATCGCATTCTAGTGTAACCTGTTCTGAAACTGAAGTTTCCGAACAGGTTTATTCCTGCCAGTACGCATAAGCTGGCAGAACAGGCGTGCGGGACTCAAAAGCAGAACGTTTTGAATCCCGCACAGATATATTTTCAAGGTAACCTTGAATCTTTCATAAAAGAGGCTGAAATATGGATTTTGGAGATATTTTGAATGACTGGGACGCCGCGCAGAAAAAAGCAAATGTGCACCCAAAGGGCGTCCAGAAGTCCCACAAAAAGGCAAATGCTCCCACAAAAGAAGAAAAGGAAGCTGCCCGCCAGGGCTATTCCTACGAGCAGCAGATGCGCAGGGACAATGCCCGGCGCGCAAATCCCATGGAAGTCTGGCTGAACCGCTACGGCACGGTCGACAAGGACAAAATTGCCGACGCCGCAGCGGAAGAGCAGAAATATTCAAGCCTGGAATACCTGAAAACCATACGGCCGCAGGCATTTGTTGACCTCCATGGGCTTACCCGCGATGAAGCGTGGGCAAAGCTGGAAGCCGTTGTGGACGATGCCGCCCGCCGGGGATTCAAAAAAATCCTCATCATCCACGGCAAGGGAAGCCATTCCGTCGGTTCCGACCCTGTGCTCGGGCCCATGGTAAAGCTGTTCATTGCCCAGGACTCACGGCTGGGCGCCTCCGGGCACCCGGACCGCAACCACGGCGGCAACGGCGCAACCTGGGTCATCTTACGATAAAAGGGTCAAGGGGCTGCGCCCCGGACCAAGACAGTTTCCCCACGCCTAACTTCACGGGGCGCGGGAACCTGCAAAAAGCAATTTTCACGGCAATCCGGGGTGCTCCAAAAGAAATTTCTGTTATTTTGCCTTCCTCCTGCGAATTATCTTGTAATTAGCGGGGATTTGGATTATTTTGTATATAAGGGAGTGTCCCGGTGACATTTCCGATCATTCCGCATCCGAAAAAGCGGCGTGGGATTTTGCAGCTGCCAGAGCGCAGGGGACGGCCTGAGCATATCGTGCATCAGGTACACAGAACCCGGCAGGCAGCCCGATAAGGATTATGCACATGGAAGATTTGTACACGGTTCTGGGCGTCAGCAGGACTGCCTCGGCAGAAGAAATAAAGAAAGCGTACAGGAACCTTGCGCTCAAATACCACCCTGACAGAAATCAGGGGGATGCCGCTGCGGAAGAAAAATTCAAGCAGATAAATGCAGCCTACGATGTGCTCGGTGACGAAACAAAGCGCCGCCAGTACGATATGTACGGCGCATCAGATCCATTCCGCCAGGCACGGGAAGAAAGTGCACGTCAGGAAAACGCCTACGGCACATACCGGCGCAACGGCACTTACGATACCGGTACATACGGCTCCGCAGACCCCTTCTGGGAATTCTTCAACAATGCCTACAACACGGACAAGCGCCAGCAGGATACCGAATCATATACCTACCAGTGGACGACGAACCGCACGCAGGGACAGCCTTCACGGCAGCAGGGCGTACGCATGCTGTTCCGCAGCCTGCTCCGCACGGTATTTGCGTTCGCAACATTCCGCTTCCTCTTCATCTGGTTCCCCATAAACATTGTCTGCCTCATCGTGGGGGTTCAGGGAATAACGGAATCCATCCATGCGCTGAAATACATTTTTGCGGGTGAAAAAAATTAAGGTTTAGCGTTCGCGGAAAATGATACGCCCGCGGTTCAGGTCGTACGGGGAAAGCTCAACTTTTACACTGTCACCCGGTACGATGCGGATGTAGTGCTTTCTCATCTTGCCGCTCAGGTGTGCAAGGATGATATGCTTGTTTTCAAGCTCTACGCGGAACATGGTGTTCGGAAGCGCTTCTTTTACAAGTCCTACGACTTCAATAGCTTCATCTTTATTGGCCACAAATTCCTCCAGAATTTATTTGCTTTTTTAGAATTTTTTGCGTATACTAGTATGTACAAAACTGACAAAATTGTCAACAAGGGGAAATTATGAAAAAAGGCTTTTGTGAAAAACAGAAAGACCTGCTTATTGCACAGCGTAAGGAAATACTGGAATCTCTTGACGGACGGAACGAGCAGCTCCTGAAGCTGGTGGAAACCGTCGAAACCGGGGACGATGTTGATATTGCTTCTGATAAAATAGACCGCGATCTGCTGAAATCACTGGGAGATGCGGATGCCCGCAGGCTGAAGATGATCGATGCCGCGCTGGACAGAATGAATCAGGGGAAATACGGCTTGTGCCTGATGTGCGGCAAACCCATACCGGAGGCCCGCCTTGAGGTTATTCCGTATGCAGCGCTCTGCGTAGAGTGCCAGACAAAGGAAGAACGCCGCAACAGGTAGGAAAACCGCGCTGTATGGCAGTGCCGTACAGCGCGTCCTGTTACCCGGGAACCAGTTCTATATGTTCTGGAACTGAAGACCGCCGGAGCCGCAGAATGCAAGTTCTGTGTATCCGGCGGCTTTTGCATACTGCACGGCTTCCGGAAACCAGAAATCAAGCAGCTCCACCTTGTGAGCGTCCGAACAGATGGTGACGGGAACCCCCGCCTCATGGAGCAGCCCCAGAAAATAGGGCGAAGGATACGGCTGCTGCAGGTAGCCGCGGGCCATGCCGCCGGTATTGATTTCCACACAGACGCCGGAGCGGGCAATTTCCTTTGTCAGGGCAGCAAGTTCCTGCTTGTACCAGGATGTCTCCTCGTCAAACAGTACCCGTTTACTGTTCTGGATTCTGATAAGGTCGGGATGCCCCAGAATGGTAAAGTCTCCCTTGCGGAGCATCTGCCGTTCGCATGCAAAGTACTCCTGTACCGCTTTTTTTTCATTGCCACCAAAATAGCTGCGGATTCTTTCGGAAACATCATCAGGCGCACCGTCTGCCTCAAAATAGCCGCCGCTGCCGGGAACATAATGCACGGAGCCGATAAGGTAGTCCGGCGCAAAATCCTTGTAGCGGTCAAAGCGGGGAGCGCAGAATCCTTCTATAAAATCAGCCTCAAAACCAAGCAGAATTTCAATTTTTCCAGCGTACCCCTGCTTAAGCCGCCGGATTTCCGCACAGTAGGCAGCGTGCTGCTTCGGCGCAAGGTGGTAGCTTGCAAAGGGATACATGGAATGGGCGCTGAAGCCAAGCACGGAAAAGTCCTTGGCAAGCGCCGCCTGCACCATTTCTTCCGCAGTGTTCTTTCCGTCGCAGAATACCGTGTGCGTGTGGAAATTCGTCTTTTTGAACGTTCCGTTCATACCGATGCCTCCCAATTCTTAATAATGAGCTTCAGCTTCAGGAAATCCACGGCAAAGCATGTCCGGGCCGCCTCAAGGGCCACAAGATTGCCGCTCCGTGCGGAATCCTTCATCTTCTTTGCGTGCTCCGCAAGCTTGTGGGCGCTCCGTGCAGTGCTGGCGGTTTCCAGCAGATGGGCGCAGTGTTCAAGCCGCTTCAGGTCTTTCTGGGGCTTTGCAAGCTCCGTCTTTATCTGCACCATCGTCTTCTGACTCTGGGCAATGTAGTCTTCCATGAGCGAAAAAGCAAGCTTCCTGTTGCCGCCTGCACTGTTTATCAGCATGCCCACGTCCCACAGCTCTGCCGCCTTGTTGTTCATGTCGGTCAGCGAGACAATGGATTTGCCGCCCGGCACGGCAAGCACGGAATTCCACTTTTCCAGCATCTGCTTTACGGCTTCCCGCTTGAACGGCTTCACAAGAATGTCATTCACCCCGGTCTGGCGGTAAACGTTAAAGTCGTCCTGGTCATTGTTCGCCGTGCAGGCAATGATGATTCCCCGGTAATTTTTGCGGCGCAGCTCCGCCGTGGCATCGGTGCCGCTTTTGACCGGCATAAGCATGTCCATAAAGATAAGGTCGATTTCCGGATGCGCCGCAATCTGCTCCACCGCCTGCGCACCGTCTTCTGCCAGATAGATGTCCGCACCGTAGCGCCGCAAAAACTGAAAGAGCAGCTTCCGGTTCACCGGGTGATCTTCTGCCACAAGGATTTTCCGACCCGCCGCAACAGAGGCATCCGCAGTGAGCGCCGCTGCCCGCGCTTCTTTTTCGCCGTCAGTATGCTCGTCGGTCTGGCGCAGGATGGAAAGCAGCTTTGCGCGCTTGGCAGGCTTGTAAAGGTAGCCGTCAAACAAGTCGGACATTTTCATCCGCGTGTCGCGCCGCATCTGCCCCTCGGAAATCATCAGGTACAGGCGCAGGTTCCGGATTGCGCTGTTCTTGCGGATTGCAGAAGCCAGATGCCAGCCGTCAACCTGCGGCATTGCCATGTTGATGAACGCAATGGTAAAGGGCACGCCGGACGTTGAAGCAAGCTCCAGCTTCTGGAATGCATTCATACTGTTGCTTTCAGTTTCCACGCTGCTGACGCCAAGACTTCCGAGCAGCCGGGTAAGGCTGGAAAGCACCATCGTGTTCTTGTCAACAATAAGAATTTTTGTGTCGGGCGGAATGTCCGCTTTTTCTTCCTTCTGCTCTATGTCAGAGCGGATGAACGGCACCGAAAACCAGAAGACGGAGCCGCCGCTCGGATTGGGGCGCATCCCGATTCTGCCGCCCATAATTTCCACGAGTTTCCGGCTGATGGAAAGCCCCAGTCCCGTGCCGCCGTACTTGCGGGTAATGCTTGCATCTCCCTGATAAAAATCCTTGAATATGAGTTTCTGCTTTTCCGGCGCCACTCCAATGCCGCTGTCTGCAACATCAAAAATAATGTTTCCGTTCGCCTTAAAAAGCTTTATGGACACGTAGCCTTTCGGGGTAAATTTAACGGCGTTTTTCAGCAGGTTCAGAATAATCTGCTGCATGCGGGTGGGGTCACCCATAACCATGTGCGTCATGGAATAGTCTATGTCAGTGATGATTTCAAGGCCCTTGTTGTAGGCGTCGATGCTGATAAGATCCACCACGTGCTCCGTAAGGGCAATGATGTCGTAGGGAATTGATTCCAGCTTGAATTCCTTTGCATGGATTTTCGTAAAGTCCAGTATGTTGTTGGCAAGCTGCAGCAGTATGCCCGCGCTGAATTCAATCTGGTGCACGTATTCCGCCTGCTCCTTGTCCATCACGGAATCTTCCAGCAGCTCGGTCGTGCTGATGATGGTCTGGATAGGAGTGCGGATTTCATGCAGCGTGGTTGCAAGAAAACGGCTGCCTACATCTGTTGAATCATGGCTCATGTCATGCGGCTCCCTGCGCAGGAATCCGGGAACACATACCGCAGGGAAAAGCGGCGGTGCCGGCCGGGAATCTGCTTGCTCATTTTACTTCATTGGGTATATAATTGCAATAAAAGATTGAGCCAGTTCCAAAAGTCTGTTACTTTTGAAACTCCCTCGATAGTGTGAAGGCATGGAGGTGTTTTGTGAAGACTGCCGTAGTTTTTATTGCAGACGGTTCGGAAGAAATAGAGGCGCTGACCCCGGTGGACTATCTGCGCCGTGCAGGGGTTGACGTGGCGCTTGTTGCAGCAGGAACATCTGCCCGGACAGTCGTTTGCAGCCACAAAGTGAGCGTGAACGCAGATTTTACGCTGGAAGCCTATCTTTCTTCCAACCGGGAGCTGCCGGATGCCGTTGTTGTGCCGGGCGGCATGCCGGGCGCGGAAAACATTGCCAGCGATACACGCGCAGTCTCTTTTATAAGCGAAATGCAGCGGAACGGCAGGCTGGTCTGTTCCATCTGCGCGTCTCCTGCAGTGGTGCTGCCTGCTACCGGCGCCCTTGACGGAAAGGCATGGACGTGTTACCCCGGCATGGAAGCGCGGGCAGAAAAATACCTGGGCAGCCACCGGAATGATGCGCCGTTCGTGCACGACGGGAACCTCATTACCGGCAGGGGACCGGGTGCCGCAGAAGAATTCTCCATGGAAATCGTACGCACGCTTGCCGGCGAAGAAATCGCCCGCAAAGTAAAAGAAGGCTCACTGCAGCGCTAGGGCAACAGGGGCAAGGGGCACCCTTGCCCTGCCTGCCGCCTGCACAGAAAGCCGCGCTTATTCCGCATCAGTTTTGATTTTTTCTGCGTTCACAGAGAACTGAAAGATAAAATTGTGGTACATGGTCAGGAATTCCGTCTTGTTCTGGGCGCCGAACAGCTTGTACAGCTCCAGCATGCGGGCCTTCACCTTGCTTTCGGAAATCGCATTTTCCTGCGCAATTTCAAAATATTTTCTTCCTTCCATTACCTGCTGAATCCACTTTAAATCCTGTTCAGAACAGTCATTCGGATTGACGAATTTAATGGAATTATGTTCGTTCAGCTCCTTGAGCCGCGGATAGAAGAGAACAAAGAGCACGCTTGTAAGGAAGAGAACAGAAATAATGTGTATTGCGGATATAAGGAAATGCATGCGGCCGTAGATAAAGCTCTGGGCAAGCAGCGCCGCAAACGGGGGAATTGCAAGCACAATGACTTTCTGCATGCGGCGGGTCTTGAAGAAATCCGTAACGTACAGAAACACGGCGCTCACAATAATGCAGAGCACCGAAAGCACATGCCCGTCATCCAGCAGATTCCCAATGCCGTAGATGTACAGCATGGCGGCATAAACCGTAAAATGCAGGGGATTGAACAAGAGATACGACATATTCACAAGAAACACCGCATTGATGAATATGCTGATATACCTGCATATAAGCAGCGGTTCATACTGACGGTAGATTTTATACTGAATGATGCTGGTCAGCATGCAGACAATTGCAAGCGCAAAGCCCACCACCGATATCCAGTGCCAGTATTTTCTTTCATTGTATTCCATAGCGGACGTCCCGGCAGTTTTCCCTACGAACGCTTGTCTTCCAGCACTTTGATGATTTCTCCTATATACATCGTGTGGAAGTCATCCTTCTTGTAATTCTGATTCAGGACTTTTTCGTCAGCAAAGGCATCCGGGGCAAACTCCTGCACATAGAGCTTGCGGCAGAAGAGCACAAGCCGCGCCTGCTTTACCCAGGGAATATCATTCATATACTGCACGTCAAGTTTTGCAGGGCCGAATTTGTCGCCGTCGCGCCCGCTGTGGCTTCCGCAGAAATTAAGTGCGTTCTTGTATTTATTTTCCGGCAGCACGCTGAGCGAAAAATAATCCGTCTGGTCGATGATTTCTTTTGTATAGCGCGTAGGGCGCAGGTAAATGGTTGCAACGGGTTTGTTCCACAAAATGCCCACGCCGCCCCAGCTTGCGGTCATCGTGTTCGGGCGCCCGTTCGAAACGGTGCCGTCTTCGGCCTCTGTCCTGGTGCAGGCGGTAACGAGCATCCAGTCTTTTCCTATCATTTTGAACGGGTTGTCAAGAATCGCTTCCGGGCGGATTGTTCGCAACATCTCAATCTTTCCTCTTCATCTGTGGAGTCGGCCTAAAAGTCACGGTCCCCGAAAAAGCGCTTCCGCGACGTTCCGGGGAAAATTTCCGGCACCGTGTTCCGCCGGAATACAGCAAAAAGACTTTAAAACAGCCTGTCTCCACTATAAAGCAGAACGCCTTTTTTGTCCAGCGACCGGCTCAGCATACGCAGACCGGCTCAGTTTACACTGAGCGGCTCTGTTCTACAGAGCGGGGAACTTTCTATTGACCGGGCCAGTTTCAACTGTCACGATTGAAACCGGCCCCGCAGCAGCCCGGACAGAAGCGCGTCACAGGTAGTACTCCGGCGGAAGCATAATGTGGTTCTTGATAAGGAACTGGCGCGTCCGCTCCTGCACCGGCGCATTGAAAATCTGCTCTGGCGTTCCCTGCTCTACAATGCGGCCGCCTTCCATAAAGAGCACCTTCGTTGCAACATTCTTCACGAATTCCATCTCGTGCGAAACAATCAGCATCGTGTTTCCGTCCGCTGCAATCTGCTTTATGGACGCAAGCACCTCGCCCACCAGCTCCGGGTCAAGCGCAGAAGTCGGCTCGTCAAGCAGCAGCAGTTCCGGTTTCATCGCAACGCTCCGGGCAATAGCAACCCGCTGCTGCTGCCCGCCGGAAAGATGCTTGGGGTAATAGTTAAGCCGGTCAAGCATCTTCACCTTCCCCAGCTGTTCGAGTGCAATTGCACGGGCTTCTTCCGGGGACTTTTTCTGCACCCAGCGCAGCGGCTCGGTAACATTCTGCAGCACCGTTTTCCGCTGGAACAGATTGAACGACTGGAACACCATCGTGCTTTTCCGGCGGAGTGCGGCAGTTTTATTCTTGTCCTTTGCAATGGTCTGGTAATCGAACAAATCACCGTTGAATGCAATTTCTCCGGCTTCCGGCGATTCCAGCAGATTTATGCAGCGCAGGAAGGTCGACTTTCCCGTACCGGACGGACCGATGATGGCGACAATATCACCGTCCGCAATGTCAACATCAATTCCGTTCAGCACCACATTTTCCTTGAAGCTCTTCTTCAGTCCGCGGATTTTAATCATGCGCTCAACCTCCTTGCCGGTTCAAACACAGACAAAAAGAACGGGCGTTTCTTTTTTTCCGTGCCGTCGGGATTCGCCGGAATGCTCACCTGCTTCAGGATGAATGCAATTGCCGACTCAATCAGAATCGTGATAAGCCAGTAGATGACGGCAAGGGCAACATAAGCTTCAAAATAGCGGTAGTTCCGGGCCGCAACAATTTTTCCCTGCGCGGTCATTTCGATGATTGCACAGGAAAACGCCAGCGAGGTTCCCTTCACCAGTCCGATGAGGGTGTTCCCCAGTGACGGAATCGCCAGCTCCACGGCTTCCGGAACGATTATCTTGAACAGCGTCTGCGCCGGGGAAAGCCCCAGCGTCGTTGCTGCCTCAATCTCGCCCCGGTTCACCGCTTCCAGCGCAGCCTGAATGGTAACCGCATTCATGGCAGACTGGTTGAGGGCAAGCGCAATAACCGCGTAGATAATCGGCGGAATGGCAGCAATCTGAATGTCCACACCGTACCAGTAATTTATGTACTTGAGGAAAATCGGAATGCCAAAATACGTAACGTAGAGCTGCACGATGATTGGCGTACCGCGGATAATCGATATGAACACCGCGATAATCTGACGCAGCACGGGTATCTTTTTCATCCGAATCACCGCAAGCAGAAATCCCAGCAGCAGGCCGAACACCATGGCAAGGACAGTCAGCTTCAACGTGACCGGCAGATATTTGAGGATTGAAAAGAAGTCGGATCTTACAACCGACAAGTCAAATAGATTCGGCACGGCATGCTCCTACTTTTCGTTGAGATACTCAAACACGTAATTAAGGAAGAATTCCAATCCGTACGCCAGCACTTTTTCGTCAACCAGTGTTTTGTCCGTATGCTGCGGCCGGTACACGCCGTCCGAAACACCGCCCACGTGCACAAAGACACCGGGGATTTTTTCCTGGTAGAGCGAAAAGTCTTCGCCGCCCATCAGCGGACGCCCCCACTCCACTGCATCCTTTCCGTAGAGTCGCTCGATGACGCGGGCGGCACGGTCGGTACAGGTCTTGTCGTTGTTCACAGCCTTGCCGGGGCCGCGGTGCTGCACCGTGATTTTTACGCCGTGGCTTGCGCCGATTCCCCGCGCAATATCGTCGGACAGCGTGTCAAGAATCTTTGTGTCCTCCAGGTCAAGCGTTCTGAAATTCAGGGTGACGGTTACTTTCTTTGCGGCACCGCAGTCAAAGTTTTCCGTTTTTACCAGCGTGGGCACAAGCACCGCCTGATCCCTGCCAGGCACGCGCTGCGTGGTAAGCGTCGTGATGGTGTTCACCAGATCGGCGGCGGCAAGCAGCACGTTGCCTTTTTCTTCCTCGCCGCGCTCAATCTCAAGTATCACGCCGGAACCATAGGAACTCATGACGCCGTAATTGAGCGAAAAGGTTCCCAGATCCTTGTCCGCGGAATTGTGCAGGCCGACGATGGTATCCACGCCGTCAAGGATATTGGTCTCCATCAGCTTGCGTGCACCGGCACCGATTTCCTCGCCTTCCTGAAAGATGATTTTGACGGTGCCCTTTATGTCCTGCTTCAAATCCTTGAGAACCTTTGCCATGCCCAGCATATAGGTTGCATGAATGTCGTGGCCGCACGCATGCATCACGCCGGGATTTTCGGAGGCAAAATCAACGCCGGTTGCTTCGGTAATGGGCAGGGCATCGATGTCCCCGCGCAGGGCAATTGTTTTCCCGGCGGACTCGCCCTGTATCGTGGCAACAATGTCACTGACTCCGGTCGTCTCGTAGGGAATGTGCCATTCATCCAGATGCTTTTTGATGAACGCAGCCGTCTCGAATTCCTGGCTTGAAAGTTCCGGATGCCGGTGAAAGTGCCTGCGTGTCTGAACCAGAAAATCGTAATTGTCTTCAACCAGTTTCTTAAAATCTGCCATGCTCTGCCTCCTCAAATTGCACGGAATAATCCACCGAATACAGGGACTTTATTGCTTCGAGCGATGTCTGCACAATGTTCTTCAGTTTTGCGCCCTGCCCCTCCGCAGCATATTCAAGGCGGAGTTCCAGCTGTGCAGTCTCCGGGATGATGTTTGACTTTGTGCCCGCATCAAAGCCGACCGGGTACAGCGCAACGTTGTCGAACGAATCAAATTCATACCAGAGCCGGGCCGTAACCGCGTGGACAAATTCGAATCCGGCAGTCACAGGGTTATGGGTCTTAAACGGAGTGGAGCTGTGCCCGCCAAGCCCCAGGATGTTTATGCGTGCACGGACACGCTCCGTGCGCTCAGGATTTTTTTCAGCCATAGTATTTTTCTCCTTTTCATTAAACCTGTTCGGAAACTTCAGTTTCAGAACAGGTTACACTAGAATGCGATGTTTAAAATCGCGCTATTTGAGCGATTTTAAAC
>CADCQA010000023.1 GCA_902803415.1 uncultured Spirochaetaceae bacterium
CGCGCAAACAACGAGCTCATCCAGCTGGAATTCGAATACCAGAGCGAGCTGCGAAAAATTTTCCGCGAACTCACCGCCCGGCTGGGCGAATGGCGCGAAGACTTTGCCGCAGCCCACGCCGCCATGCTGCTGCTGGACGCAACCTGTGCGGCGGCGCGCTGGCAGTCCCACGTGCATGGGGTTTTCGCAGAGGACTGCGACCTTGCACTCGAACCGCCCGCCATCCGCGGGGCACGCCACCCGCTGCTCGGCGACAAGGCAGTGCCTGTTGACATCTGCTTTATGGACGGCAAAAAGGTGCTCATCATCACCGGGCCGAACACCGGCGGCAAAACCGTTACGCTCAAGACCATCGCGCTCTTTGCCCTGCTGAACCAGGCGGGCTTTCCCGTCCCCGCGGAAGAAGGCACGCGTCTGCCCGTCTTCAGCTCCGTGTTTGCGGACATCGGCGACGAGCAGTCCATCGACGAATCGCTGAGCACGTTCTCGGCCCACATGAAAAAAATTGCGCAGATGGTAAACGAAGCCGACAGCCGCAGCCTTATCCTTCTGGACGAACTGGGAAGCGGCACCGACCCGCAGGAAGGCGGCGCAATCGCAATGGCTGCGCTCGACGTGCTTATTGCGCGGGGTTCCTTTGTGATTGTTACCACGCACCACGGCATCCTCAAAAACTACGGCTATTCCAACAAGCGCTGCGTGAACGCCTCCGTTGAATTCGACACGGGCACCCTGCGCCCCACCTACCGCCTGCTCATGGGCGTTCCCGGCGAAAGCCACGCCATCGACATTGCACGCCGCTCCGGGCTGCCGGAACACGTGGTGGCAAAGGCGCGCAGCTACATCGCAAGCGAGCAGGCCGACGTAAGTACGCTCATCAAAGGGCTTACGGCCAAGCACGCAGAGCTTGACGCCCTCATGCAGGAGGAACAGGCACGCTCGGCAGAACTTGAGGAAAAGGAACACAAGCTGCACGGGCGCGAAATCCGCGCAAAGGAAAAGGAGCTTGAGCTGAAGGAGCTGGAACGCGCAAAGAGCAGCGAATTCCTGCGGGAAATGCGCAAAAAGCTGGAAAACCTTGTGCGCGAGCTGCGCGAAGGAGAAATCACGCGGGAAAAGACGCTTTCCGTAAAGCAGTTCATTGCAAGCGCGGAAGAAAGCGTGGCGCTGCAGGACGATTTTCTGGAAGCAGAAAAGCGGCAGCTTGCGGAGGAAAAGGAACGCGAGCAGCAGGAGGAAGTCCGCCTTGCCGAAAACGGCATGAGGCTTTCGCGCGGCAGCGCCCACTCCGGCAGCTCAAAGAAAAAGGGCAGGCACCGGCTGTCGAATGCAGAGGCACTCGCAACGGCAAGCGTCCCTGCCGCCAGCGCCTCTGCCGTCGGCAGCGCGGCACGGCAAAAGCCGCAGGCTGCTCCCGTAAAGCTGCTTTTTGCCCCCGGCACGGAAGTCTTTGCCGGTGCAGAACGCAGGCGCGGCACCCTTGTTTCGCAGAACAAAAACGGCTCGTGGAACGTGCAGTTCGGCTCGCTCAAGATGGCGGTGCCGCAGACACAGCTGGTGCCCGTAAGTCCCTCGACAGTACCGGCTGCTGCATCCGTCGTTATAGAAACCGGCAGCGACGGCCAGGAATCCGAATCGCGCCCCCGCTTCGAGCTGCGGCTGCTCGGCATGCGCTACGAAGAAGCAATGAAGGCGCTGGAAAAACAGCTTGACCTGTGCACCATCTACCGCTTCCGGGAATTTTCCGTCATACACGGCAAAGGCAGCGGCATCCTGCAGCAGGGCGTGCAGAATTACCTTTCGCACTATCCCGGCGTAAAGGAATTCCACTTTGCCCAGCCGGAAGACGGCGGCACCGGCAAAACATACGTCTCGCTGTACTGACGGTGGCACTATCGCATGACATTGAGCACTCGCCCTGCTGCGACCGCATTGAAAGCTTGACAGGAATTTACTGTATATGTATGATATAAATATGATTTTCGAATGGGATAATGCAAAAAATGAGCTGAACAAGGCAAATCATGACGGAATAAGCTTCGAGTTTGCCGTGCGCGTATTCCTTGACGAAAAACGTATTGAAAAATATGACTGGAAGCATTCAACGGACACGGAAGACCGCTGGAACGTAATCGGACGCGTGGAGGATGTTCTGTTTGTTGTCTGCACGGAGCGGGATGACCGAACCCGCATTATTTCGGCACGCAAGGCAACCAGGGAGGAAACCAATGAGTACTATGACAACTATGACCTTAGATGAACTGAAAAATCTTCCTCCGCTTACCGCGGAAGAAAAACAGGTGATACACAACGCAAAACCAACGCCCGCAGAAGACTGCCCTGCACAGACAGCCGAAGAACTGAAGGAATTCCGTCCCTGGTATGCAAAGACAAAAAAAACGATAACCATCAACCTTGACAACAGCGCCATTGCCTATTTTAAGGGACTTGCGGAAGAAACAGGCATTTCCTATCAAAACCTCATCAATATGTATCTTGTGCAATGCGCACGGGAAAAGAAACGCCCGGTATTCGCTTAACAAAAAATACGGTCCAATAAA
>CADCQA010000024.1 GCA_902803415.1 uncultured Spirochaetaceae bacterium
GAAAAAGGTTCCGTCTGGAACACCATGCCCGCCCACACGCACGAGCGCCGCATGGAAGTCTACTTCTACTTTGACGTGGAACCCGATCAGGCGGTCTTCCATTTCTTTGGAGAACCTCAGGAAACCCGGCACATCATCGTGCACAACGAAGAGGCCGTCATTAACCCCAGCTGGTCAATTCATTCCGGCTGCGGCACCAAGAACTACACGTTCATCTGGAGCATGGCCGGCGAAAACCGTACCTACAGCGACCAGAACTGGCTGAAAACCGAAGAGCTGCGCTGAGCGGCAGACAAAAAAAGAGCGGGGCTGTCCAATAAGCTTGTCGGACAGCCCCGCTCTTTTTTTTGCTATACTGCAGGAAAGCGTCAGAAAGTAAATTCCACTACGGCAGCTTTCTTTCCCGGAGAACTGAGTGTTACCTGCACCGCACCGCCGTCGCCAGATTTCCGCACGTACACCATGAGCCGGCCCTGCACCGCATGGCGGCAGGACGATGCATATTCGGTTACATCGGCAAGATCGCCGTTTTCCAGACCGGCAAGTTCGCCGCCGCCGGTAACAGCAGCAGACACAAGCGAACCGTCAGTCGCAGCCAGCTGCCCCTCTGCATCCACAAGGCTCACTTCAATCTGGCAGAGCGTAGTGCCGCAGACAGGATGCGCCTGTATGCCGCATGCAGCAGAGACCGTGCTCAGCTGGTCAAGGCAGGCAGCGCCTTCGTTGACGGTCAGCAGGCCCGGCTCAAAGCGCAGCCTGCAGCCCGCAGAACCATTGCCGCCCACATGCAGCTGCACAGCAGGCGCCCCGTTAAGCAGCAGGCTCAGCTCCGGTACATTTGCATACACCATCACGTCCACTTCTTCGCCGGCAGCATAGTTCCAGCTGCACGTCCAGTCTTCCGTTCCCGCCGGGGCGGTAAACAGTTTTGCGAATTTCTGCTCTGTCCACAGCGCCTTCCGGAAATAGAATGAAGGCTTTTCAAAACCGGCGAGTGTCAGGAGCCCGGCCGGGGAACCGTGCACCGGCCATCCCTTTGCTTCGCCCAGATAGTCTATGCCCGTCCACAAAAACTGCCCCATCACATAGTCATTGTCTGCAACGTATCTCCATGCTTCCAGCGAATGGGAATTCTCGCTGCCCACAAACGGCAGGCGGGGATAGGCCTTGTGGTCCTGCTCGTAGAACTGTTCCTTGTAGTTGTAACCGGCAACATCGAGCCAGCGCAGCACGCCGGTGCTCACGGAAAGTTCCGGGAATGCAAGCGCCATGGTAACCGGGCGGCTTGCATCGTACTTGCGGACTTCGGCGGCAAGCATGGCGGCAAGCCGTTCCAGCTGACTGATATCAGGATGGTTCGTGTTGTACATTTTTTCCGCGGCAGGCTTGTCGGCATCATTGTTTCCCGTCATCTCGCGGAACTTGGGGCTGCAGTACGGGTCATTGGGATAATCAATCTCGTTGCCGATGCTGTACATGATGACCGACGGATGGTTGCGGCTGCGTTCAACAAAGGAACGCACATCCTGCTTCCAGCACGAGACAAAATCTTCCGTTATGCCCTGATGGCTCGGCGGGTACACATTGTGGCCGCGCACCCACTTGTTCTTGGGATTCTGCCATTCATCATAGATTTCATCCATAACAAAAAATCCCAGTTCATCGCACAAATCATAGAGTTCCGAACTGTGGGGATTGTGGCTCATGCGGATGGCATTGCAGCCTGCATCGCGCAGCTTCTCCAGGCGGCGGCGCCACACATCTTTGGGAACCGCATTGCCAAAACAGCCCGCATCCTCGTGCACGCACACGCCCTTGAGCTTCATGTTCACGCCGTTGCAGAAAAAGCCCTTGTCCGCATCAAAGCGCAGGCTGCGGAAACCGACCTTTGCTGCATACGAATCAAGCTCGCGATCCCCGTCCAGTACAGCGTAGCTGAGGGAATACAGCGAAGGATGCTCCGGCGACCACTGCGCAACACCGTCAATATGTCCGTCCACCGCAACGGGAATCGTCTGGTGCGATTCCACGGGAACACGCTTTTCTGCAGAAAACACAGTCCTGCCGCCCTCATCGGCAAGGCTCACGCGCACAGAGACTTCGCGGCTGCCGGTTTCCGCGCAGCAAAGCACTGCAGTTGCGCAGAAACTTCCCTGCGCATCCGCCGAAAAGCGGGCACTCCCCTGCTCCACGCGCACATCATCAGAAAAGTGAATGAACACGGGGCGCATGATTCCCGAACCGGTATACCAGCGGCAGTCGGCAATGTCTTCATGCTCCACAAGGACTGCAAGCACATTTTCCGAACCGTCAGTCCGGAGCGCTTCCGTCAGGTCAAAGCTGAAACTGGTAAAACCGTTCTGCCAGTTTCCAAGGTAATAGCCGTTGCACCAGACCTTGCAGTGCTTGTACACACCGTCAAAACATACTTCCGCCTGTTTTCCGCTGCAGTCCTTGTCAAGGACAAAGTGACAGCGGAACCAGCCGGTTCCCCCCGGAAGATACGCAGTGCCGCTGGAATTCTTCTGCTCAAACGGGAACGTCACGGCCCAGTCATAGGGAACCTGGACTTCTTTCCAGGCAGAATCATCATAATCACGTGCCCAGAAGTCACAGCCGGTCAGGCAGGAATTCCGTGCATCAGTCAGGCAGAAGCGCCATCCATCAGTAAGCTGTAATTTCATATTATTTAACCTCTAAGAACTGTGCAGCGGGCACCAGCGGGTTTGCAGGGATTTTTCCCCGGAAGGATATGCAGCGGGCAGAAGAGGCGTCTGCCAGCAGCCGCCTCACACTGCCCTTTCAGTTCACAATTTTATGATACCTCGAAAAACTTCGGTTTTTCGAGGCGTCCATTATTTATTTCTGTGCATTGAATTCATCAAGCTGCTTCTGCAGCTCTGCAATTACTTTCTCGATGCCGGCCTGCTTCAGGGCAGCGCGGAATTCCGCTACGTAAGCTTCGGGGTCGGAGTTCTTGCCGTAGCAGATGCGGCCCATGTAGTTTGCCCACACATCGGAAATGTTGGAAAGCTCTGCGTTGATGGAATCCACGTTCCAGACAATCTGGCCGTAAGGATAGTCAAGCTTTACCTTGTCGTAGATTGCGCAGATTTCATTGAACTTGTCCCATGCACCTTCCTCGTTGCGGATTTCAAGGTCGTCGTTGCGTCCCCACCAGTAGTTGGTAACAATGCCGTTCTTGTCGTCCGTGTAACCGTCGGGGCGCTTCCAGCAGCCGTCGCCGCTCATCACGTACTGCTCGCCTTCAAGACCGTAGTTGATAAGCTTGTAGCATTCAGGGTCATTGCGCAGCAGGTCATAGACTGCAAGGGCACGTGCCGGATGCTTTGATGCAGCAGAAATAGCCATTGCACCGTGCGTGATGGTCATGGTCGTTACGTTGCCGCTTTCTTCGCCGAACCAGAAGAAGTTGACGTCTGAACCGGGCTGCTTCTTGTCCATCTCCGGGCGAACCTGCGTGTACCAGGTCTGCGTGTGATGCTGGTCAACAGCAACCTGACCAAGATACATTTCGGAACGGTTGTCGCTTGTGTTGTTCAGGACGTCCTTTTTCCAGACGCCGATTTCATCCCACTTCTTCATAAGCTTTGCGTATTCCACCAGCTCGTTGCCTTCATAGAACGGAGAATACAGCTTTTTCAGGTTGCCGCGGCGCACGCCAAACATGTTGTAGGAGTTGATGCCGTCAAGTGCAACGTAGTCAGACTTTGACTGAATGTAGCCTTCGCCATGGTAGGTGCTCACTGCGCCGTCGCTGTCCCACGGAATGACGTTCTTCTTTGCGCCCTTCACATAAGAGAAATACTTGGTAAGGTCTTCCCAGCTGTGCACGCCGTTGGCAAGCCCTGCTTCGCGCGCCCAGTCGCCGCGGTACATAAAGCCGTGGTTTATCCACTGTGCATAGTTGTCTTCCGGCATCAGGAAAATCTCGCCGTTGTAGCGGCACATATCCCAGTGCTGGGGGCTTACGCTTGCCCATGTCTTGGGAGCATATTTCTGCAGCATGTCCTCAGAGAGTGCAAGGAAAGCGCCATTCTTTGAATTCTTCCATGCATCGAGCCAGTCAGATGCAGTTCCCACAAGGTCAACAGAACCGTCCATCTGCGCAAGCGTCAGGTTGTAGTTGGTCAGGTAATTCGTCCACGGAATGTAGTAAATCTGCAGCTCGGCATTGACCTTTTCGGTCAGGATTGCGTTCAGCTTCTGCAGCATTTTTTCCGTTGCGCCGTTCTCAGGCTTGTCGCCCGTGGTCATGTAGGTAATCACCACGTGCTCGGAAAAATCGTCTTCTGCCTTTGCGGATTTTTTGCCGCCGCAGGACATAAGCCCGGCCGCCGCCAGCAGCGCAAGGCTTCCAAAAATCATTTTCGTGCTCTTTTTCATATCTATCCTCCTGAAAAATATAAGGGCATCTCTAAAAACTCGCTATCGCGACTTTTTAGAGATTGCCGTCGAGTTCTAAGTCGCTATAATAGCGCGACTTAGAACATAGCATTTTCAAAGTTACCTCTAAAAACTGAAGTTTTTAGAGGTTCCCATAAGCAAGGAAGTTCCAAAAACCATACGGCCTTTGCAGCTTCTTCCGAATGAATATCAAATCAAACAGGCCGGCTGCATGCTGTTCCCGACATAGTGTCGCGCGCACTGCCACGCAAAGCAGCACCGGGCCTGTCCTGCACGTCCGTCAGCCCTTAACCGCACCTACGGTAATGCCGGATATAAAGTACTTCTGAACAAAGGGATAGGCCATGATGATGGGCCCCGTTGCCACAACAGCAGTTGCCATC
>CADCQA010000025.1 GCA_902803415.1 uncultured Spirochaetaceae bacterium
GCTGTAACTTTCTGCCCGCGGCGTTTTTTTATTTCTTTGGAGGACGGAGAGGGTCTGCAAAGGAGGCATTGCCATGAAAACTTTTTATAAGAAATTCCTGCTGATTGCTGCTGTGTGCACACTTGCACTGTCTGCGGCCTCTGCAAAGGGGCCTCATATCGGGGACTACGCCCAGGATTTTGAAATTTCGCTGATTGACGGCGGTAAAGTGAAGCTTTCTTCCTTCCGCGGAAAGGCGGTACTGCTGCATTTCTGGGCAACGTGGTGCCCCCCGTGCCAGAAGGAGCTGCCGGAGATGGACGCGCTTGCAAAGCAGATTGCACAGAAGGGAAGCAGCAGCAAACTGGCATTCCTTGCTGTCTGTGTGTCCGATACGCAGAAGGCAGCTGAGAGATACCTTAAAAAGAACGGATTTACGTTTTCGGGCGGACTTGACGAGGACGGCAACATTGCCGATGTCTACGGCGTGGAAGGAATTCCTGCCAGCATCCTGATTTCGCCCGACGGAAAAATAGAGAAAATGTCAGTCGGCATGATGAGCCGCGCCGACCTGGACGCGTTTATTGCGCCCTATGCGAACTGACATCCTGCGGGGACTTTCCCTTGCAGCCGCCCTGCTGCTTATTGCCGCAGGGATTGCGTGCGGGGACTGCCGCCTGATGTTCCGCAAGGCCGTGTTTGTGTGCCTGGAGTGCATGGGAATTGGCTGAACCGTCTTCCCGGTGCTCCGGTATGCGCCGCCGTGCGGTGCAGGTGCTTTCCATGCTTATCTACAACGCGGATGTTTCCCGCTGGTTCAGCGGGGGCATTTCGCGTTCTTCCCTCAAACATGTCTGCGTGCCGGGGCTGAACTGCTATTCCTGCCCCGGTGCCATTGCGTCCTGCCCGCTCGGTTCGCTGCAGAACACTATCGGCGGCGGACGCTTTCCTTTTTTTGTAACAGGCTTCCTGCTGCTGGCGGGGACGCTGCTGGGGCGTATGGTCTGCGCCTTTCTTTGCCCGGCGGGGCTGGTGCAGGAGCTGCTGTATAAAATTCCGGTAAAGAAACTGAAAAAAACGCCCCGCGTGCTTGCGGTGACGCGCCGCCTGAGCCTGCTGAAGTATGCGCTGCTTGTGCTGCTGTGCGCCGTTTTTCCGCTGGCAGCCTTTGTGCGGAGCGGGGCTGCATCGCCGTACTTCTGCAAATTCTTTTGCCCGGCGGGAACGCTTGGCGCCGGAATCCCGCTGGTGCTGCTCAATGAAGGATTCCGCGCTGCTGCCGGGCGGCTCTTTGCCTGGAAGGTGGCGGTGGCTGCCGTCCTGCTGCTCTGGTCGGCCGTTTTTTTCCGCCCTTTCTGCACGTTTTTCTGCCCGCTGGGTGCCGTGTATTCGTTTTTCAACCGGATTGCCCTTGCCGGAATCCGCGTGGATGCACTGAAATGCCTGCACTGCGGCGCCTGTACCGCGCACTGCAGGATGCAGACGCTGACCGTGAATGACCGCGAATGCATCCGCTGCGGTGACTGCATTCCCCGCTGCCCCCACAATGCGCTGAGCATGGGGCGTGCGCGGCAGCAGAGCGACAGTGAGCGGGAAAGAGGGGCGGCTGTGCCAACAAACGCCGCTCGGTCAACCAATGCAGCTTTACCAACAGGCGCAGCTTTGCCACCCGGCGCGGGCGGCGGAACGGAGGGCGGACGTGGACTTCTTTGAACTGAAAGCCTTCCTGCAGCTGGGCAGCACGCTGCATTTTGCCCGTGCCGCAGAAGCCGTGAACCTGAGCCCGTCTGCGCTGAGCCGCCTCATATCGCGCCTGGAGGACGAAGTGGGGGCAACGCTCTTTGAACGCAGCAGCAGGGAAGTCATGCTGACCGCCGAAGGAAAAAAATTCGCAGCGTTTGCACAGTCATGCCTTGCGGGGCAGGAGGAGCTGCTTGCCTCGTTTGCCCGCACGGGAGACGCCGTTACCGGTACGCTCCACGTCTACGCAAGCGTAACCGCCTGCTACACGATAATGCCGCCGTTCATCAAGAAACTCGCCGCAAAGTATCCGGGCATCCACCTGTCCATCGAAACCGGCGACCCCGCAGGTGCCATGCCGGCCGTACGCGAGGGCCGTGCGGAACTTGCCGTTGCCGCCATTCCCGATGTGCCCGCGGATTTTTTTGACTGCATTCCGGTGCGCACCAGCCCGCTCGTCTTTGCCGCCTCCAGCTCCGGCCCCTACGTGGAAGTGTCCGGCAGCCCGCAGGACATCGTTTCCTCCGTGCCGCTCATCCTGCCCAAGGCGGGGCTTGCCCGCGAACGCTTTGATTCATGGGTCAGGAGCCGCAACGTTACGCCGATGGTTGCCGCGGAAACCGAGGGCAACGAGGCGAACATGGCGCTTGCCGCACTGGGGCTTGGCATTGCGCTGGTTCCGCGGATAGTGCTGGAAAACGGCCCCTACCGCGAAGGTTTCATCTGCCACAGCGCCGGGAACGCGCTCGGCGGCTACGACATCGGCTTTATCCAGCGCACGCGGATTTCCGGCACCGAAAGCGTGCGGCGGCTCCGGCTTGCCGTCACCGACATTCTGCACAATACCCGCTGGCAGGACAGCTTCGGCGGCGACAACTAACGGCATGCAGAGTGCGTGCCGCCTGCACTCAGACCGCGCACTATTTTCATTCCCCCGAAAAACCGCTATACTGGGCGCATGAAACTGGAAGCACGATTTACATCACACGATAACAGGCTTTTTTATATCGACGGCACGGAATGCCCCGTGCTGAACGCGCCGCTGCTCAATGCGGCTGACTGTGCCCCCGGCACGCAGGTTCCGGCGGAGGGGCTGCTCTGCCTGCGGCTTGACTGGCAGCAGGTGGGCACCGGGGACAGCGGCTACAACGAGGAATTCCTTGCCGCTTTCCGCGATTTCCTGAAAGAGCTGGAAGAGGGCGGGCGCTACGCGTTCATCGTTCCGGACAGCGCCGGGCAGGATTTCCCTTCCGGCGAAGAACTTACCGCCGGCATGAAGCACTGCGCGCGCCGCATCAAGGACTGTGCGTCCGTTGTGGGCTTTGCCGTTCCGGCCGCCGCCGATGCAGGCTTCTTCATGGAGCAGCTGCGCGAAAAACATGCCCACTATGTGTTTTTCAGCCGCGACGGCCAGCTGCTTTCCGACGGCAGCGTGGTCAAATACTAGGGCATCGCGAAAAATTCGCTTCCCGGTACTGCCCTGCAGCCAGCCACCCGCAGCTCCGGGAACGGCGGATAGCCGAAAAAGTGTAAAAATTTCCGAAAAATTTTTAAAAAAGCGGTTTTTGTGCGTAAACTCTATATCTTTTTTTGAATCGGATGCATATACTTTGTTCTGGTGTTGAGAAACACCGGGAGGAAAAATGGGTTACGATTCAAAAGAGAAAGATTTGGATAAGGCTGAACGCCAGCTGTACGGCGATTGGGTCCGGTCAGCCCTCCGGGGCGACATGAAAGAAGTGTACATGGACAACGTAAAAGCTGTCATGAAAAAGCAGACTGCGGCCTGCAGCATTGGGCGGGAAGAATTCTTCCCCTTCATGGAATATATGCGCCTGTCCCGGCTCCCCGTCTGACGCCGCCGGGCAGCGTCCTGAAACTGGGGGCAGTACCCCCTCAGCTCAGGCTTTCTTCTACAATGCGCAGGATGCGGCTGCCGAATTTTTCTGCTTTGGCGCTGCCGATGCCGTAGCAGTCCAGCAGGGCGGCGGCATCCTGCGGTTTGCGGCGGGCAATGTCCATCAGCGTGCGGTCGCCGAAAATGACGTAAGGCGGCACGTTCAGTTCTTCTGCCTGCCTGCGCCGCCAGCCGCGGAGAGCCTCAAAGATGCGCACGCCAGCCGGGTCATCTGCACCCGGTGCCGCCGACGGCCGCTTCTTGGGGAATGCGGGTTTGACCGCCGCCGCGCTGTATGCAAAGGGAAGGGCAATCTGCTGCCGGGTGCGGAGTGCCGCGCGTCCCAGCTGCGTTACGAAAAGCACGCCGTAGTCCCCGCCCTTTGCCACAAATCCGTATTCAATGAGCAGCGAGCACAGGCTGAACCAGTCCTGCCGCGAAAGTTCCCCGCCGATGCCGTACGTGCTCAGCCGCGTGTGTCCGTTTTCCAGCACGCGCTTGTTCTTTGAGCCGAGCAGCACGTCCACAATGTATGCCGTGCCGAATCGTTCCTCCGTGCGCAGGATGCAGGACATGAATTTCTGCGCGGGAACCGTTACGTCGGTGTCAGGGAGCGGCCCGCTCGTGCAGATGTCGCAGCAGCAGTCTTCCGGTACCGCGTGCGCGCCGGTTTCGTCGTATACTTCCCCAAAGTACGAAAGCAGCTGCCTGCGGCGGCACGTTCTTCCTTCCGCAAAGCGCACCATGCCGTCAAGCAGGCGCTCCGCCTTGTCCGGCTCGTCTTTTTCCGTAAAAAAATAGCGGATTTTGTGCAGGTCGCCGGCGCTGTAGAGCAGCAGGGCATGGGACGGCAGCCCGTCCCGCCCCGCGCGCCCGATTTCCTGGTAATACTGTTCGATTGACTTCGGCATGTCGTAGTGCACGACGAAGCGCACATCCGGCTTGTTGATGCCCATGCCGAACGCCACGGTTGCCACCATAATGTCCGTTCGTCCGTTGATGAAGTCTGACTGGCGGGATGCACGCTCTTCGTCCGCAAGCCCCGCGTGGTAGCCGGTTGCGCTGAAGCCTTCCTGCTGCAGCTTGAGCACCAGCTCGTCAACCTGCCGCCGCGAAAAGCAGTAGATGATGCCGCACTGCCCTGCATGGGCGTTCAGGAATTCCACCAGCTGCGCGGCGGGCCGCTGCTTGCGCCGCACCTCAAGGTAAATGTTGGGGCGGTTAAAGCTTGCCACAAGCACCGCCGGGTCTTCCATGCGCAGCTGCGCCACAATGTCCTGCCGTACGCTTGCCGTTGCCGTCGCCGTGAGCGCAAGGCAGACTGCCCGCGGGAACTGGGCGCGCACGGCGGCAATTTCCATGTAGTCGGGGCGGAAGTCGTGGCCCCACTCGCTGATGCAGTGCGCCTCGTCAATGGTGATGCACTTTACCGGCAGGCGGCAGCTGTGCAGCAGCTCGCGCATGCGCTCCGTGTTCAGCCCTTCCGGCGACACGTAGAGCAGCTTTATTTCGCCGCTGCGGATGCGGGCGCATGATTCCCAGTAGGCATCCGTGCCGAGCGTAGAATTGATGAACACGGCGGGAACCCCGGCGGCTTCCAGCTGCGTTACCTGGTCCTGCATGAGCGCAATCAGCGGAGAGACGACAATGGTCAGCCCGTCCAGAATGAGCGCCGGTATTTCGTAGCAGAGTGATTTGCCTCCGCCGGTGGGCATAACGGCCAGCGTGTCCCTGCCGTCGAGTACATTCTGTATGACCTCGCGCTGGAGGGGACGGAACTGCTCGTAGCCGAACACTTCCTTAAGTACGTGCTCCGGTTCCCTTCCTTCCAGGGAAGGACTGTCATCCCTGCAGAAGAGGAGGGATTGCTGTGAAGAAAAGTCGCGGATGCTGCCCATGAGCCAATTATACTGAAAATCATCCATCTGTGAAACTATCCTGTGTATCCGTGTGGTCAACTGGGAAACAAAATGTGCTCCCAGCGGGCAAGAGGCAGTTGCCCCTTGCCCAGTCGGAATTGCACGCAATTCCGACGGCGATAATGCCGCATAATGTGCATCGGTTGTGCGTTACAACCTGCGGCATCGGGCAATTTTCCGCTTCCGTGCTTCCGCGCATTTCCTACTTGATGAAATGCACCGGATTTGTTATACTTGAACTGTTCATACGCCGGTTTGGTGGAATGGTAGACACGAAAGACTCAAAATCTTTTGCGCGCGAGCGTGTCTGAGTTCAAGTCTCAGAACCGGTAATTTCCCCTACAAAATCCCAATGCCTCCTTCAGTCCTGCGGTAGAGGATTGCTTCCTGCAGGGAGCTTTCGTCGATGTGCTCTTTGCCTTCCATGTCTGCGATGGTGCGTGCAAGCTTCAGGCATGCGGCCGTGGCGCGCGGAGAAAAACCGTTTTTCCGGCCGGCTTCGTCCAGCAGCAGCTGCGCGGCTTTGGGCAGCGTGCACCATGCTGCGGTTTCCGACGGGCTGAGCCGGGCATTTTTTCTGCCGCCCTGCCGCCTGCGCTGTGCCGCTACCGCCCGCGCCACCTGAATGCGCAGTTCCTGCGTGGAGCGCGAAGCTTCCTGACTGGCTGCGTCCGGGCGGGACTGCACGTGGATGCGGATGTCCATGCGGTCCAAGAGCGGCCCGCTGAATTTCCGCCAGTACTGTTCCACCGAATGGGCGCTGCACAGGCAGATTTTTTCGTCCGAGCCGAAATTTCCGCAGGGACAGGGATTGGTCGCCATAAGCAGCTGAAACGCCGCCGGGTACACGGTGGAGCGTCCCGCGCGGCTCAGCGTGACGGTTCCGCTTTCCAACGGCACGCGCAGCATCTGGAGTACGGAAGTTTTGAATTCTGCCGCTTCGTCAAGAAACAGCACGCCGTTGTGCGCAAGCGATATTTCCCCTGGTGCGCACCTGCTTCCCCCGCCGCAGATGCCTTCGATGCTTGCCGTCTGGTGGGGCTGCCGGAACGGGGCCGTGCGGACGGCCGATTTTCCCGGCGGCAGCAGCCCTGCAAGCGAATAAATGCGCGTGACCGGCTGCGCCTGTTCCGGGGTCAGCAGCGGCAGCAGCGCGGGGAAACGCTGGAGTGCAAGCGTTTTGCCGCAGCCCGGCGGCCCGAAAGCCAGCAGGTTGTGTCCCCCTGCCGCTGCAATCTGCAGCCCTCGCACAAGAAACTGCTGCCCCCTGATTTCTGCAAATTCAAAGCCCGGTTCCACGGCGGGGAAGGCAACCCCTTCCGTTTCCTCCGCGCCGCTGGGAAGCGGCTCGCTTTCCGGCTGCCCGGCTGCTGCACTGGTAAAGCGCCCGCCGTTTTCCATCGCTTCAAAGGCTTCCGTCAGGTTTTCCGCCCCGAAGACCTGCATGCCCGCAACTTCCCGCGCTTCCCTGCTGTTTTCCGCCGGGACAATGCACAGCCGGATGCCGCCCGCATACGCCGTGTTCACCGCCGCGTAGACTCCGCGCACAGGCCGCACCCTGCCGTTCAGCTCCAGCTCGCCCATGACGAGCACTGGCAGCGGGTCTGCGCCGCCTTCCGCATCCTGCCGGCCGCTGCGTTCTTTTGCGTGCAGCACGGCAAGTGCCACCGCAAGGTCAAAGCCCGCGCCTTCCTTGCGCAAATCTGCGGGCGACAGGCTGATGAGCACACGTTCCGGCGGGAAGTCAAAGCCGCTGTTCTTTATGGCCGCTTTCATGCGTTCGCGGCTTTCCTTGACCGCGCCGTCTGCAAGCCCCACAATGTCCACGGCGGGAATACCGCGGCGCAAATCCACTTCCACACTGACAAGCGCGCCCTCGTAGCCGAACGGTGAAAAACTGTAAATCTGCATGTTTTGTACCTCTTCTGAAAAATCAGGGCATTATGCTGCCCCCTCATAACTATTACTCCTGCAAGAAATACATTTTTGCGCAATTTTTCAGCATTTTTTTTGAAAATTTTTTCCCCATAGAGGGAGTTTCAAAAGTCGGACGAGTTTTGAAACTCCTTCCAAATTTACCTCAAAAACCGTAATCGAATGAGATTTTTGAAAGCCAGTTTCAAAAGTAACAGACTTTTGAAACTGGCTCCGTTGAGAGGATGAGAGCGTATTTTTGCTGTATGCTGTCCC
>CADCQA010000026.1 GCA_902803415.1 uncultured Spirochaetaceae bacterium
ATTGCCCGACACCGCTGGTTGTAACGCTACTCGTTACAAATGCGGCGCCGTTCAATTTCCCGCTTCCGCGCATTTTTACGGTGCTGCTCATGCACATGTGTCCTCCCCACGGCGGCTGCCACCCCCATGCATGTGCACCCCGCACATAGCGGCTGCCTCCCCCTTGCATGGTGCTGCCGAAACACGGCGGGGGCTTCCCCCCATGCATGTGCACCCCGCACACGGCGGCTGCCACCCCCATGCATGTCCGGTACCGCATGCCGGCTGCCGTCAGTCAAACGTACGCACGGCAACAACATTACAGGCAGTGTTACGCTTGGGAGTACTACCGTAAGCACCATAAGCTGTCGGATCCGATGTATCGTAAAGCAGCTCGACAAATGTACCATAAGAAGGAGTAACATTCGAGTCGTTATTAGTTGATGAAAAGTACATTTGGTCCATAACGAAAGGACTTGTCTTTCCCAGACTGGTAAGGGCCGCTTCTACCGCAGTCTGATTTGTACGCAGGCTCAAAAGTTCATTACGGGCAGGCAAATACCAGCCGCTTGTGTAGCCCGTCACACTGTACGACCTGCAGTAAGCAAATGCCGGATAGTTAGCCGCGCTGTAGTCTGACAGGCCCGCAATCTGGTCTGTGTTTGCCTTGCCGTCATCAAAGCTTGTGGCATAAGTCCTAACAGGGTATGCAATTGTACCTTCGACACACCACGGCTTGCTCGATCCGACGTTCAAGCCCACGCCCTTCTTGTTCGCCGCATCAAAGATGACCGCAACCGCGGCATTTTTCTGGTCATCTGTCAGTGTATCAGTATATGCCGAAGCACTGCCGTCGCTGAATACGATGTCTCCTACGGCATCAGGTGAGGCCTTGCTTCCTATGTCCAGTATTATTTTTATGTACACAGATTTCTCGGCGTATTTGTTTGCCGCAGTGTTTTCCGCCGCTTCGGTCTGCGCGGTGGACGAAACGACGTCGCGCACCTTTATTTCGTACGGAACGGATGCCACGCTGTCCGCATCGAGCGTGCTCCTGATGGTAACGCTGTAAGAAGACGTTCCGCTTATGTCGAAGACGTTCGTGTTCCCCGTGCGCACACGCAGCTCGCCGAGCAGGTTTGACGCGGAGATGCTCAGGGTCTTTTCTGCCGCCGCCCCAGAGAGTCTGAGCAGGTACGGGTTTGTGACGGTGCCGTCCTGCGTTACGCCCGACGGAGCATAGCTGCTTGGGGTAACGGTCACCGCAAAGCCGAGCACCGCCTTCAGGTTGATGGAGCGCGAGCTGAAATTCGTGCTGTCAAATGTTATCGGGAAGTCCGACTGCTTGTACAGCGTATCTGCCGCTGTATCCTTGAACGCAATGACGGCGCGCCCCGCCGGAACCGAAGTAACGTACCCTGCCGCCGTGGCGAAATCAAGCTCAGTCCCGGCATCGACGCTGGTAGAGTACAGCGAAGCGTTGCTGCTGTGGTTCCTGAGGGTGTACGTGTACTTATTCTGGAGCGTAAGGCCGACGGTCTGCGAGTACGAGCCGTCCGATATGGTCACGGTCACGTCCGTATCGTCGTCGAACCAGACCTGGTTTCCGCCCGATGAGGCTATCGTCATGGTCACGATATAATCGCTTGCGTTCTGCTGGTACGAGCTGAGCGTCACCAGCCCGGACGGAGAGGCGCTCAATACCGGCTCCGAGCCGATGCCTTCAACAGTGACGGAAGTCTCCGCATCGTCAGCCGTGGAGCCTGCAATAAGGGAGGGCGCGGTGGACGTGGTGTCCAGCCTGAACGGTATGCGCACGATTTTCACATAGAAGGTCTTTTCGGCGTATACATTTGCCGGATTGGAATCGCTCGTGCCTGTCTTGTAGTCCTTTACCGTCACAGCGTAGGTCAGCCCCGCCGCCGGCACGTCAGACGCGGAGAGGGCGGATTTGTTGATGGTGATTGTGGGGTTTGCCCCGGCGGTCACGTTCAGCTTCCCGCCCGCGTTCGTGAGGGCAATTACCGAGCCAAGGTTTTCGGTCACCGCCACCGAGACGCTCATCCTGTCGGTGACGGACGTGCTGTTGTAGTCGATGACATACGGGTCGTCAGCCGTTCCCAGGTGCCCGCCGCTGTCGCCCAGTCCGCCGGAAACGCTCATGTCAAAGTCGAGCACGGCCTGCAGCGTTACGCTCCGCGAGCTGAAATTCGTACTGTTGAACGTGATGGGGAAGTCCAGGTGCGTGTATGTCGTACCGGTCGCGGTGTCCTTGAACGCGACGATACTGCGCTCTTCTGGAACCGGAGTACTGTACGCGGCAACAGTGCTTACCGCAGCCGCAAACGCAACGGTACCGCCAGCCGCTACAGGCCCCCGGACAATGGAGCCGCCCTGACCGGCATGGTTTTTCAGGTAGTACGAGTACTTGTTCTTGAGCGTAAAGTTGACGACCCGCGTCTGCGTGCCGACTTTTACGGTGACGGACGCAGGAGTGTCGTCCTCGTACCACACCGGCGAAGTCATCCCGGCAATGTGCACTTCCATCGTGTAGGCGGACGGGTCGGACGGGGACTGTACCGGCGGGTCGGTTGACAGCTGGCTGGAACAATCGGTAACCATCGGAACCAGTGTGGCGCTGCTTATCGTCAGCGTGGCGGTAAGGTCGGCATCCGCGGCGCCTGCGGTCAGCACGGTTTTGTCGGCAGTCACGCTGATGGGCAGGGCATTTTCGGCGTAAACGGCATACAGCGTAAGGCTTCCCTTGTAGGTGCCGTCTGCGGGAAGCGGGGAACCGGCGCTGATGGCAACGGTACCGCCGTCCTCCAGCGACCATCCCTGGAAGTACATGGCGCAGCCGAGCGAGGAATCCGTGTAGGACGGCGTTGCCGCAGGCAGCGTCGTGGGGCTGCCGTTGGTGTAGTACGCGGGCACGGTGCCGGTGACGGATGCGCCCTGCCCCGCCGGGCCGCTGGACATGACGCAGGAAAGCGGATACTGTACCCACAGGGTTATGCTGTTGGAACCGCGCTGTATGGTGGAAGCTGCGCTGGTGGCGGCGTTCAGCGAGCTGTAGCTTAAGGTATCGCTGCTGGTCACGCCGATTGCGGCTGTTGCGGAAAACGTGGCTCCCACGGGAACATTCTCTATGACGACCGCCGAGGTGTCGCCCGCGCTGAAGCTCACGGGGAAAGCCGTGCCGTTTATGGTGACGGTCACACTGTAGGTAGTCCACGAGACGGCAAAGCCGGACTGCCGCTCGGTAAACAGCGTGCCGGAGGGGAGCGGCGTAACGGTCACGTAGCCCAGGCCGCCGGAGGAACCTGCGGTGCTGCTGTAGTCGATGCGGGTTCCGACGCTGTAGCTTGCGGCATCTGCGCCCACCACAAAGCCCGGTGCGGTTCCGTTTGCGCTCCCGCCGCCAGCCGTGCCGCCGCTGGAGCCGGAAGAAGAACCGCTGCCCTTCACTTCCCCGCCGTGGCTGTTCACCGCATGTGCGCAGGATGCAAGCAAAAGCGAGGCCGCAAGCAGCAGCACAGAGACGGCAGCCGCCTGCCGGGACAGTGAACGGGTAAAGAAACCGGGTATCAGGTGCATGCAAACTCCTCCGGGCAGGAACACTGCCCCCCGCATTCAGCGCTTTTTTCAGTATACACGCCGGGCACAGAACATACAAGGTCTTAAAAGCCCCATCGCAGGGGATAACACACGACAAAAATGCGTTTCCATCGGAAAACCGCCCGGCACCGCTTATCGCTCCGCGCTACAAAGGCGGCGGCAGTACCGAAAAATTTATATTGTTTTTCTATACTTTGTGCAGTATCTTTTTTACAAAACCTGTCTTATCATAAGAAGGCACCAGTTTTGCCCGGAAAAGCGGCGGGTTTTCCGCCGGGCGGCGCGGAGCTTCCCTGATTGTGCTAAAAATGCCAACTAAGTGAAGAACACCCGGCTGCAGGACAGAACGCTTCAGGTTATAATGGAAGGGGGCAGTCCCGGAATTTCCGCAAACTGCCCATTCCCGCAAAAAGAGGTCGAACATGGCATATCTTATCGGTGTAGATTTAGGGACGAGCGGCACAAAAACCGTCCTTTTTGACGAAAGCGGCACACCCGTTGCATCACAGACAATAGAGTACCCGCTGTATCAGCCCCAGAACGGATGGGCGGAGCAGGATCCGCACGACTGGTGGAATGCGGCGGCAGGCAGCATGAAGGCGGTCATCGCAAAGAGCGGCGTGAACCCCAGGGACATCAAGGGCATCGGCATTTCCGGGCAGATGCACGGTCTGGTCATGCTGGACAAGGCCGGCAATGTGCTGCGTAAGAGCATCATCTGGTGCGACCAGCGCACGGCCAAGGAATGTGAAGAAATCACCGGGCGCGTGGGGGCAAACCGCCTTATCGAAATCACCGCGAACCCGGCACTTACCGGCTTTACCGCATCAAAGATTCTGTGGGTCCGGAACAACGAGCCGGAAATCTACGAAAAGTGCGCGCACATCCTGCTGCCCAAAGACTACGTGCGCTACATGCTCACCGGCGAATTCGCCACGGAAGTGAGCGATGCTTCCGGCATGCAGCTGCTGGACGTACCCGGCCGCTGCTGGTCTGACGAAGTGCTTTCCAAGCTTGGCATAGACAAGGCACTGCTTGCAAAGGTTTACGAATCCCCCGAAGTGACGGGCACCGTTACGGCACAGGCCGCAGAACTCTGCGGTGTTGCAGCAGGCACCCCCGTCGTGGGCGGCGCAGGCGACAATGCAGCGGCTGCAGTCGGCACCGGCACCGTGGAAGACGGCATTGCATTTACCACCATCGGTACCAGCGGCGTTGTGTTTGCACACACGTCAAAGGTCAGCATAGACCCCAAGGGCCGCGTGCACACCTTCTGCTGTGCAGTGCCCGGTGCATGGCACGTAATGGGCGTAACCCAGGCAGCCGGCCTTTCTCTCAAGTGGTTCCGCGACAACTTCTGCAGCCCGGAGATGGCAACGGCCGCCGGTATGGGCAAAGACCCCTACTACCTGATGGACAAGCAGGCCGAACGCATCCCCATCGGTGCAGACCGGCTGCTCTACCTGCCCTACCTTATGGGCGAACGCACGCCGCATCTTGACCCCGACTGCCGCGGCGTATTCTTCGGGCTGTCTGCCATGCACACCCGGCAGCACCTGCTGCGTGCGGTAATGGAAGGCGTGGTCTACAGCCAGCGTGATTCCGTGGAAGTCCTGCGCGGCATGGGCGTTAAAATCAACGACATGCTGGCGTGCGGCGGCGGCGGAAGCTCCCCGCTCTGGCGGCAGATGCTTGCGGACGTGTACAACTGCCCCGTCAAGACGGTGGTCAGCAAGGAAGGCCCGGCACTCGGCGTGGCAATTCTTGCGGGCGTAGGCACCGGCGTGTACAAGAACGTTGTGGAAGGCTGCCATGCAGTTATCCGCACGAATCCGCCGCAGAATCCCGTGCCGGAGAATTCCGCAAAGTACGAAAAGTACTACCAGATGTACACGCAGCTGTACCCGGCACTCAAGGATTCCTACAAGCAGCTGGCATCTATTCAATAAGAACAGCTGGCAGCTATCCACTAAGAATAGCCGACAAAACGAGGGACTGGCCGGAAGCAGAACAGGTTTAACGTTCCGGGCAGCTCTCTTCTATAGAAAAGAATTCAGCAGCAGGCATGCGGGCGCCGTTTTGCGCGGTTTTCCGGGTGCCTGCACTTCGCATAGTATAAGGAGGAACAGACCATGCTCAAAGTAAAGAGCGTGTTTTCGCACAGCTTTGAAAAATACGGAAAAGTCCTGAAGGGCTACGACGTGAAGGAGCTGCTTGAGAAACTGGAATCAGGCACCGAAAAACCGGAGGCAGCTGTCATCTACACCCCCGGCGACAAGAACCTGGAGGCGCTGCCCGTCGCTGCGCAGTTCAGCACAAACGCATACGGCGGCATGCCGGTGCAGGTGGGCTACTGCAACGGCAACAACACCAAGCTTAACTGCCTTGAATACCACCGCGGCAGCGAGCTGAACATTCCCGCCAACGACATCATCCTGCTGCTTGCCCCGCTGCAGGCAGTAAAGGACGGCAAGCTGGACACCTCTCACGTAGAGGCATTCCGCGCACCGGCCGGTACCGTCGTGCAGATTTACGAAACAACCCTCCACTACGCACCGTGCAACGACGTGCGTGACGGCGAAGTTTCCAAGGAAGGCTTCCGGGTCATCGTCGTGCTGCCCAAGGACACGAACACCGAAAAGCCGCAGCTTTCCGAGATTGACGCCGAGGACAAGCTGCTGTGGGCGCGCAACAAGTGGCTCATTGCGCACCCCGACTCAAACGAGGCAAAGCAGGGCGCCTTTGTGGGGCTGAGCGGGAAGAATATCGACATCGCTCACTAAAAAGAAGCGCTAAAAGCAAAAAAAATTGATTCACATTCACTTTTCTGGATATACAAAACAGAAAAGTGGATGTATAATGAAAGGCATCAGAGCATAAGGAGAATACATTCTATGGAAAAATTCGAGAATATCCCCGACGTAAAGCTGGGAATCATCGCAGTCAGCCGTGACTGCTTCGTCATCTCTCTGTCAGAGAAGCGCCGCGCTGCAATCATCAAGGCATTTTCCGGCAAGGGCAGCCTCTACGAGGCAAAGACCACTGTCGAGAACGAGAAGGACATGCTCAAGGCTGTTGATGAAGTAAAGGCAGCCGGCTGCAACGCCCTCGTCGTGTTCCTGGGCAACTTCGGTCCGGAAACGCCGGAAACCCAGATTGCACAGAACTTTGACGGCCCGTGCATGTTCGTGGCAGCAGCAGAAGAGACACAGAACGACCTTATCAACGGACGCGGCGACGCATACTGCGGCATGCTCAACTGCTCCTACAACCTGAACCTGCGCAAGATTCCGGCTGTTATCCCCGAATATCCGGTGGGAACCGCCGAAGACATCGCCAAGATGATCGAGGAATTCATCCCGGTTGCACGCACCATCATCGGCCTCAAGAACCTCAAGATTATCACCTTCGGACCGCGCCCGCAGGACTTCTTTGCCTGCAACGCCCCCATCAAGGGTCTGTACGACATCGGCGTAGAAATCCAGGAGAACTCAGAGCTTGACCTGCTCGTGGAATACCGCAAGCACAAGGACGACAAGCGCATTCAGTCCGTGGTGGACGATATGGCAAAAGAGCTGGGCACCGGCGGAAACCAGTTCCCGGACATGCTGCCGCGCATGGCACAGTTCGAACTGACGCTGCTTGACTGGATTGAAGCAAACAAGGGCAGCAAGAAGTACGTGGTACTCGCAGACAAGTGCTGGCCCGCATTCCCGAAGGAATTCGGCTTTGAGCCGTGCTACGTGAACAGCCGCCTGGCAAGCCGCGGTATCCCGGTTGCCTGCGAAGTAGACATCTTCGGCGCACTCTCCGAGTACATCGGAACCTGTGTTACCGGCGCGCCTGTTACCCTGCTGGACATCAACAACTCCGTTCCGTCAGACATGTACGAGCAGAGCATCAAGGGCAAGTTCAAGTACGACTACAAGCTTAACGATACCTTTATGGCATTCCACTGCGGCAATACGCCGTTCTGCTGCCTGGCTCCGAGCAGCAAGCCTGCAATCAAGTTCCAGCTTATCCAGAACCGCCTGCTCGAAAACGGCGGCAAGCCGGACTTTACCCGCGGCACGCTGGAAGGCGACATTGCAGCCGGCGACATCACCTTCTTCCGCCTGCAGACCACCCCGGACACCA
>CADCQA010000027.1 GCA_902803415.1 uncultured Spirochaetaceae bacterium
GGATGTATCTGGATTCAATGAAGCAGTATGAGCGGGCGCTTCGTCTGTATCATTCGCTCGGGTTCAAAGAAACCTCGCGCTATAATGACAATGACAAAGCCGACGTGTTCATGGTGCTTGACTTGAACTAGACAGCTGAATCAGCTTTAACTATTTATGCATACTATGTGCAAGGAGCAAATTTATGGAAGAGATCATCAGTCAGATAAAGAGACAGCAGGAAATTAATTTCATCAATATTTACGATCAGATTGTCACGGCTGATTTGGAAGCCGTGTTTGACCATGAAAATAATTCCCGCTATATATTCCACAATCTTCATTCGATTGACCGGTTTTTCATCAATCCCTGTGACTATGTTTACGAGGGAGAAAAACTTTTTGGCATTCCGGAACACCTGAGCCTGATTGATCCGGAGCGCAAGGGGTACATAAAGGATAGTACGACGGTGATTTCACGGCAGCAGCTTCTGGATTATCTTGCATATGTGAAGGAGAAAATCAATTCGTATTTGGACAATCTTACGGTTGCGGAACTGCTGGAAAAGCCGAAGGACTGTGAATATTCAAGGCTTGAACTGATTCTGGCACAGTTCCGTCATATGATGTGGCATGTGGGGCTTTCCAGCGGAATTACGTTCCTCTCAAAGCATGAATGGAATAACTTTACGGGACTGACTTCCCTGAACCTGAAGCTCTTTGGAAAGGAACACTAAGACCTGCAGTGCAGAAGGAGGCTGCTGTGATTTCAGGACTTCACCATGTTTCGATGAAGTGCAATGATGCGCTTCTTTTTGAGAAGACCGTGAGCTTTTATAAAGAAGTTCTTGGCTTTACGGAAGAACGCCGCTGGGCGGAAGGCGTTATGCTTGCCTCCGGCGGGGGCGCAGAAAACGGAGGCGCTTCGCCTGCCCGGCTTGAGATTTTCTGTAACGGGGAAGGAATCCGTGCGCTTGGTGCGGTGCGTCATTTTGCACTTACGACAAAACATGTTGATGAGCTTGCGGCAAAAGTTGAAGCTGCAGGCTACGATGTTTTTATAAAACCAAAGGATATTGTGATTCCAAGCAGTCCTGAGTTTCATGCCAGGATGGCATTTTTCTATGGACCGCTTGGAGAGCAGGTGGAATTATTCTGCCCGCAGGAGAACTGATTATGGAATATGAAATTACAGACCACATAAGCGCAGAGGAATACATGGAGCTGCGCAGGCTTGTCGGATGGAGTGAATTTCCGCTGGAACAGGCTGCAGAGGGAATTGCGCACACAACATATCTGCGCTGTTTCTGCAAGGACGGAAAAGTAATTGCCCTTGTGCGCGTGCTTTGGGATCACGGTTATGTTGTTTATATTGCAGATGTAATTGTGCGGCCGGAATACCAGGGGCAGGGCCTGGGCCGTGCGCTGATGAACACTGCAATGGACTTTATCAGGAGTACGCTCAAGCCCGGCCGCAGGCTTATGGTAAGCCTGATGGCGGCAAAGGGCAAGGAAGAATTTTACAAGAAATTCGGCTTTTTTACACGCCCGGATGAGGATCATGGCTGCGGGATGTGTCAGTGGCTGGAAAGTAGTACATGAGCGCGGGAGGCAGCCGCCGGGGATTCGTGCTGCCTCCTGTGTTTTGTGAACGTGTCCCCCTTGCATAAATTTACATTTTTCGTGTATACTGAGGGTACCGACAAAGACGTCCGGTTACATGGTTTGCTTTGCAGCAGACCATGCGACCGGGCGTCTTTTTTTATTTGCATCCGCATTGCTTAATAACAAGTAAGGGGGTTATTTCTATGCAAGAGGAAACTATTGGGAACGGGGCTTTGCAGCAGCCAAATCAGCAGACAGCAGAAAATACGCTGTACCGGCCTGAATTTGAGCATGATGCCTGCGGTATAGGACTTGTAGTCAATATTGACGGTTCCGCAGAACGGAAAATCGTGGACAATGCCCTGTCTATCGTTGAAAAGCTGGAGCATCGTGCAGGTAAGGATGCCACCGGCGAAACTGGCGATGGCGTCGGAATACTGCTGCAGATTTCCCATGACTTCTTCAAATCTGCGGCAGCTGAAATCGGCATAACGCTGGGCAGTGCCCGTGATTACGGAATCGGCATGTTCTTCTTCCCGCAGGATTCCTACATCCGTGCACAGGCGCAGAAGATGATAGAATTCCTTGCAAAGAAAGAAGGACTGCCTTTCCTTGGCTGGCGTGTTGTGCCGGTGCATCCCGAAGTACTGGGTACCCGTGCACGTGACTGCATGCCGGTTATCATGCAGTGTTTTATTGCGCGCCCTGCCGACGTGGCAAAGGGTGTAGATTTTGACCGCCGCCTGTATGTGCTGCGGCGGCAGTTTGAGCATTCCCAGCTGGCAACCTATGTGGCGTCATTAAGTTCCCGCACGATTGTATACAAGGGCATGTTCCTTGTGAATCAGCTGCGTGAATTCTACGGGGACTTGCAGTCTCCTGCATATACGAGCGCACTTGCCATTGTGCACTCCCGCTTCAGTACCAACACGCAGCCAAGCTGGGAGCGCGCGCACCCCAACCGTTTTATTGCGCATAACGGCGAAATAAATACTATCCGCGGCAATGCCGACCGCATGATTGCGCGGGAGGAAACGCTTTCTTCTCCCTGTCTTTCAGAGGAAGACATCCGCAAGGTGTTCCCGGCCGTGGGTATGAACGGTTCGGATTCTGCCATACTGGACAACACGCTGGAATTCCTTGTGATGAACGGTATGCCGCTGCCGCTTGCAGTGATGGTCTGTATTCCGGAGCCGTGGCGCAACGACAGCAGCATGTCTCAGGAAAAGAAGGACTTCTATCATTACTGGGCAACAATGATGGAACCCTGGGACGGACCTGCTGCCATCATCTTCAGTGACGGCGACATGGTGGGCGCAACGCTGGACAGAAACGGCCTGCGCCCCAGCCGCTATTATACGACAAAAGACGGCATGCTTATCCTTTCTTCGGAAGTTGGCGTACTGGATATTCCGGAAGACAATATCGAAAAGAAGAGCCGCCTGATGCCGGGCCGGATTCTGCTGGTAGACACTGTGAACAAGCGGATTATCAGTGATGATGAATGCAAGGAACACTTTGCACACCTGTATCCGTACGGCGAATGGCTTGACCAGAACCTGCTCCGCCTGAAGGAGCTTCCCATTCCGAACAAGAAGATTCCCGTTGCTTCGCAGGAAGAGCGCGATGTGCTCTACAAGGCCTTCGGCTGGACGTATGAAGATGTGCACGAGATGATTCTTCCCATGGCAAAGAACGGCATCGAGCCGACGGCCAGCATGGGCGTGGACACACCGCTTGCCGTGCTGAGCGAACGCCATCCGCCGCTCTATTCATATTTCAAGCAGCTCTTTGCACAGGTGACAAATCCGCCGATTGATTCCCTCCGTGAAAAAATTGTGACGGACACCACGGTATACCTTGGCAGCGACGGCAACATGCTGCAGCCGCAGAGCAAAAGCTGTGCGGTGCTGGAAATCAATCATCCCATCCTGACCGGTGTGGATGTGCTCAAGATAAAGAACATGAACCGGCCCGGAGTGCGTGCTGCAACCGTGTCGCTGCTCTACTATTCCAATACGTCGCTCAAAGCGGCGCTGGACGAGCTCTTTGTAAGCATTGACCGCGAATACCATGCGGGCTCCAACATCATCATACTGAGCGACCGCGGCGTGGACGAAAACCATGTGGCAATACCGTCCCTGCTGGCTGTGAGTGCGGTGGAGCAGTATCTTATCCGTACAAAGAAACGCACGGCAATTTCCATTATCCTTGAAAGTGCCGAAGTTCGTGATGTGCATCAGGCAGCAATGGTGCTGGGCTACGGCGCGCGCGCAGTGAATCCCTACCTTGCTCATGAATGCATTGCAGAACTCATCGACAAGAAGATTCTGGACAAAGACTATCACACTGCCATTGACGATTACAATTCTGCGCTGCTCGGCGGCATCGTAAAGATTGCAGCAAAGATGGGCATCAGCACGATTCAGTCTTACCAGTCTGCGCAGATTTTCGAGGCAGTGGGCATAAGCCGCGAAGTGACGGAGCAGTACTTTACCAATACGGTGAGCCGCATCGGCGGCATCGGGCTGAAAGAAATCGAAGAAGATGTTGCCTGGCACCACAACCGCGCCTTTGACCCGCTGGGGCTTACGGTGGACACTGCGCTGGACAGCGTGGGCGAGCATAAGTTCCGGCGCGGGCCGGGTTGTGAAGACCACCTGTATAATCCGGAGACTATCACTGCACTGCAGGAAGCAACGCAGCACGGGGATTACGCGCGCTTTAAGGAATACACCGCCATGGTGGATGCTGACGACCGTCCGCATACACTGCGCGCGCTTCTTAAGCTGAATTATGATGAAAGCAATGCGGTTCCCATTGACGAAGTGGAAAGCGTTGAAGATATTGTGCAGCATTTTAAGACGGGCGCCATGAGCTACGGTTCCATCAGCGAGGAAGCCCACAAATGCATGGCGGTTGCGATGAACCGCCTGCACGGAAAGTCCAATTCCGGTGAAGGCGGCGAAAAACCTGAGCGCCTTGGTACGGAATACAACAGCGCCATCAAGCAGGTTGCATCCGGCCGCTTTGGCGTAACAGAGGAATATCTGCTTTCTGCAAAGGAAATCCAGATAAAGATGGCGCAGGGCGCAAAACCGGGTGAAGGCGGACACCTGCCCGGCAAGAAAGTGTATCCGTGGATTGCGAAAACACGTTATGCAACTCCCGGCGTGGCACTTATTTCGCCGCCGCCGCATCACGATATCTATTCAATAGAAGATCTTGCTCAGCTCATCTATGATTTGAAGAATGCGAACCGCAAGGCACGGATTTCGGTAAAGCTGGTGAGCGAAGCCGGAGTCGGAACGATTGCGGCCGGTGTTGCAAAAGCCGGCGCGCAGGTTATTCTGATAAGCGGGCATGACGGCGGTACCGGTGCCGCGCCTATCAGCTCAATCCATCACGCGGGGCTTCCGTGGGAGCTTGGCCTGGCAGAGACGCATCAGACGCTTATCCAGAACGGACTCCGCAGCCGCGTTGTCATAGAAACGGACGGTAAGCTGATGAGCGGCCGTGATGTTGCAATTGCATGTCTTTTGGGTGCCGAGGAATTCGGTTTTGCAACCGCCCCGCTCGTCAGCATGGGCTGCCGCATGATGCGTGTATGCCAGAAGGACACCTGTCCCTTTGGCGTTGCTACGCAGAACGAAGCACTGCGCGCCCGCTTCCCCGGCAAGCCTGAATACGTAGAGAATTTCATGCGCTTTATTGCGCAGGATTTGCGCGAACACATGGCACGCCTTGGTGTGCGCAGCATTGCGGAAATGGTCGGCCGGACAGATTTGCTTTCCCTCAAGGAAGAGCCGCCTGCAACCCGCGCCCACCTGATAGACATGAGCGGCATCATCGGCTGGCATCCGTCTGCCGAAGACAAGTCTCATTTTGTACCGGAAGACGTGTACGACTTTAAGCTTTGCGGCACGGTTGACGAAGGCGTGCTGCTGAAGAAGATGGAAAAATATTTCCCCAAGGGAAAGGGCGGCGCGGTAGACATCTGCGTGTCGTCAACGAACCGTACGGTCGGTACCATCCTTGGCTCGGAGATACAGAGCCGCTTTGGCAGTACGCTCAAGGACGACACCTTTACCGTGAACTGCACGGGCGGCGGCGGCCAGAGCTTTGGTGCATTTATTCCCCGCGGCCTTACGCTGCGGCTGGAAGGCGATGCAAATGACTACCTTGGCAAGGGACTGTCCGGCGGAAAAATTGTGGTGCGGCCGCCGAAGGACGCTGCATACAAGGCCGAAGAAAATATTATCATCGGCAATGTGGCGCTCTACGGTGCTACGAGCGGCGAAGCGTTTATTAACGGTATTGCCGGCGAACGCTTCTGCGTGCGGAACAGCGGCGCCACCGCAGTTGTTGAAGGCTGCGGCGACCACGGACTTGAATACATGACCGGCGGTGTGGCCGCCATCCTTGGTCCCACGGGGCGCAACCTTGCAGCGGGTATGAGCGGCGGCATAGCCTACGTGCTTGATGTGGAGCACACGCTGTACCAGCGCCTGAACAAGCAGCTGGTTACCATGTGCGAGCTTTCCGACCGTCATGATGAAGATATCCTTCGTGACCTTATTGAGCGCCACGTAAAGGAAACGGACAGCCCGCTGGGAAAACGGATTCTTGCAGACTTTGCTTCGTACCTGCCGCACTTCAAGAAAATCGTCCCGAACGATTACCAGCGCATGCTCACGGAGATAAGCCATGCAGAGGAGCGCGGGCTCCAGCATGACGAAGCCGTGCTTGAAGCTTTCAAGAAAATCACGGCATGATGCTTTCGTCAGTTCCTGATGCTGCGGGCCTTGTCTGCCCGCCGGCCTTGGGGCTGACACATGTTGTTTTCTCGGCCTCCTGGTGGTCTTTCCCCTTACGGACTGCTGGGGGGCTTTCTTTTAATCTGCGGCGGGGTTACATGCAAGTACGCACGTAACAGCGAGGGCTTGCATATGATAGTAATGGCTATTGTCAATTTATTTAATCAGCATGCATGGCTTGCTGCATTTTAATGCTACCTTGCGAATCCGATTTGTGAAGCATTTTGTGATGCAAATGTTTTATCCAGTTCTTTTTTGTATTCTTTTAACTCTTCTTCTGTAATTTCATTTGATTTGTATAAATGAGTGAGAGAATTCAATTGATCTTCGTAAGGGAGTTCTTTGGTAAAAGGTGTGAAGTATTTTTTTATTGATAATTTTCTTTCTTCAACTACTTTTTCTATGAACTCATCTGCTCCCGGTTTCTTTCCTCATCTTCAGCTTGGATTTTATATGATTACCTGCAGGGGCTTGCACAAGCAGTCCGCTTTCGTATATACTACAGGTGCCGACAAAGACGTCTGGTCAGGCGCATTCACTGTGCAATGCGTCCGACTAGACGTCTTTTTTTATGCCGGCAGCATGTAAGGGGGCTATGATGAATGCAAAGACTGTTATGAAGGACAGGGCTGCAGGTTTTCTGGCGTATGCACGGGAGGAGAATCCCTGGGTTCCTCCGAAGGAACGGCGGCTGAATTTCAAGGAATTCCATGGGGTTCTGGATGAGGATGCCCGGCTGCGGCAGGCGGCGCGCTGCATGAACTGCGGTGTGCCGATGTGCCAGTCAGCGATACGGCTTGCGGGCATGGTGACGGGCTGTCCCCTGCACAACCTTATTCCTGAGTGGAATGATGCGCTTGCAGAAGGGCAGTTTGAGATGGCGGCGCGCCGCTTGCTTTCGACAAGCAGTTTTCCTGAGTTTACGGGACGTGTCTGCCCCGCTCTGTGCGAAAAGGCATGTAACCTTGGCAGCGAACGCACTTCTTCCGGCGGACCTGATTCATTCCAGCCGGTGACGGTGCACGACAATGAACTTTTTATCATCGAGAAAGCTTTTGCAGAAGGCTTCGTCAAACCGCGGATTCCTGCCGTGCGCACGGGAAAGAAGGTTGCGGTCATCGGTTCCGGGCCTTCCGGACTTGCTGTGGCGGACATGCTTAACCGGCGGGGACATTCCGTGACGGTGTATGAGCGGGATGACCGCGCCGGCGGGCTGCTGATGTACGGCATTCCCAACATGAAACTCGACAAATCCGTGATAGAACGGCGCGTGCGGCTGATGGAAGCTGAAGGCGTACGCTTTGAGTATAATGCCGACGTTGGCGGTACCGTGGATGCGCAGGACATTCTTTCTGCAAACGATGCCGTTGCCCTGTGCTGCGGAGCAAAGAAGGCCCGTCCGCTTTCTGTTCCCGGCAGCGATGCGCAGGGAGTTTTCTTTGCAGTAGATTTCCTGAAATCTGTTACCAAGAGTCTGCTTGTTTCCGGCCTGAAGGACGGCGCGTTCTTCAACCCGGAAGGAAAGCATGTGATTATTGTGGGCGGCGGTGACACCGGCAATGACTGTACCGGTACGTGCATCCGCCTGGGAGCTGCATCCGTGACCCAGCTGGAGATGATGCCCCGTCCGCCGGAACAGCGCCGCGAAGATAATCCGTGGCCGCAGTGGCCGAAGGTGCTCAAGACTGATTACGGTCAGCAGGAAGCAATTGAGGCATTCGGGAACGATCCCCGCATCTACCAGACGACCATAAAGGAAATCCATGTGGCGGACGGTTATGTGAACGGTGTGCAGACAGTGCAGGTTGAATTCAAGGTGATTGACGGGAAACGCCAGCTTGTGGAAATTCCCGGCAGCGAGCAGGAGCTGCCCTGTGACATGATTCTGATTGCCGCAGGTTTTACCGGCTGTGAGCCGTATACTGCGGATTCCTTTGGAGTGCCGCTGGGCCAGCGCGGAACCGTGGAGACTGCCGCCGGGGCATACCGGACGGGTGTAGAAAAGATTTTTACTGCCGGTGACATGCACCGTGGTCAGTCACTGGTTGTATGGGCGATTGCGGAAGGGCGGGAATGTGCCCGCGAAATCGACCGCTTCCTGATGGGCTATACGAACCTGTAGGCTGGCTGTATAAATCAGAAACAAAAACGGCACGGAACTCCGTGCCGTTTTTTGTTTTTACAGCTCTTCTACGACGAGTATGCCGCCCTTTATCCAGATGCGCTTGCCGTTCAGGTCAAAGAAGACTGCGCCGTTTTCCGAACTGGACGTGATGTCTATTTTCCCTTCGTAGACTTTAATGACTTCGCCGGTGCTTGAATAGAGCGTTGCGCGGCGATTAAGTCCGCCGGTGTAGTCGCTTACCGTGCTTTTTATTTCACGCCGCTGACTTGCGGTACAGCTTACACAGACTGCCGCCAGTGCCGCAGCCGCAAGGACAATGCCGCATAGAGCCGGTACAAGATGTTTTTTTTTCATACAGTCCTCCTTGTAAAAAAATCCCGCCGTGGTGCGGCGGGACGGACAGCGCTTACTTTTTCCACGGATCCTTGCGCACAAAGGTTTCATCGCGCTCGTAGCCGACGGAGATAATGTCTACCGGCGTATTTGTGAAGTCCTCGATGAACTCCACGTATTCGCGGGCGTTCTTGGGCAGCGTGTCGTATGACTTGCATTCCTTGAGTGATGTCTTCCAGCCCTTGAACTTCTGGAGCACAGGCTTTGCTGCGTTCATCTGGTCAACGTTGGCGGGGAAGTCCGTCACAATCTTGCCGTTTATGTCGTAGGCGATGCATGCTTCGATTTCGTCCATTGCATCGTAGATGTCAAGGTGAGTGAGCACCAGGCCGTCAAGGCTGTTCACGCGGCAGGCATAGCGCAGTGCCACAAGGTCAAGGTAGCCGCAGCGGCGGGCGCGTCCAGTGGTCACGCCGAATTCGCGGCCGGTCTTGCGCACGTAGTCGCACAGTTCGCCTTCGCTTTCGTTGTTGAATTCGGTGGGCATGGGGCCGTTGCCGACGCGGGTTTCATAGGCCTTGAAAACACCGAGGATTTTGTCGAGGTCGTGGGGACCAATGCCGCAGCCGGTGGCTGCACCTGCAGCGCAGGATGCTCCGGAAGACACGTAGGGGTAAGTGCCGGAATCGATGTCCAGCATTGCACCCTGTGCGCCTTCAAAGAGGATGTCATCCTTGCGGCAGTTCCACATCTCTGCGGTCAGGTCAACGCGCATGGACAGCAGCTGCTCCTTGTACTTGTTGATGTACTCAAGGTCTTCGCCGTCGAATTCCGCCATTTTTTCCTTCCAGTCAAGGTCGGCA
>CADCQA010000028.1 GCA_902803415.1 uncultured Spirochaetaceae bacterium
AAAATCATCAAGCGGTTCGTCAAAATCATCCGACATAAAGAACGGCTGATCTTTCCAAACTCCATACATTGACTTTTTTTGAGAAACTGGTTCCTTTTCGGAAAACTGGAATTTTAGGAACCGGATAAAATTAACAGCCTCTGCTACGGCTTCTGCTGGCAAAGTTTCAATTTCTTTTTCTAAGAGAGCATAAGACATAGAAGCTCTCCTTTCCTTCAAATATATCACAAGAGTAATGGCTTAACAAGGTAATTTTTGTTTGGAATAAAATATACTTAAAGATTTTTCTTTGTTCGGGAATAGTTTTTCAATTCAATAACTTGTCAAAAAAAGATTCTGTATGATGGAAAATTTTGCAAGTAGTTCAATCGGTTTAATTGCCTCCTTGACAGTTGAAATAATCTGTGTTATAGTACTTTTGTAAGGATATCGCGCCTTTAATCGCGAAATTTATACGGCCGGAGCAGTTTTTATTGCTTCGGCGCTTTTTTTATATGGCAGACTTGGAAATCTACGAAATTGATTCAGCTTACATAGAGTATCTTGCCGGCTTTGAGGAACATCTTTTTAGAAACAAAAAGATAACTCAGAACTTTTCTCGCAAATATATCGGTATAATTCTTGAGATAAACGGTTTTGAGTATTTTGCTCCACTATCATCATTCAAGCCAAAACATAAACGGCTTTGTGAAACTGTAGATTTTATAAAAATTGGTATTTATGCTGTTATAAATCTAAATAATATGTTCCCAGCGTCGCTGACTCTTTGTAAATCTGTTAAGATTGAAAATATAAAAAATGAACATTACAGAGATCTTGTTCGAGCCGAATACCGTATTATAAAACAAAAGACTGAACAGATTATAAATAATGCAAAAGATGTTTATACTCATAAAATGATAAATGACGGTAGCTCTAAACTGAGTCAGCGTTGTAATGATTTTAAAATGCTTGAAATAAAATGCAAAGAATATTTAATAAAGAAAAAATAAAGCATAACATTTGTTTCAGATTTGATAACGTGATCAAGTGCTGTGCGGTTTAAAACTCAAGTTATACGGATACCCGCCACCGCTTTTGCACGTACAAAGTCTGCGGGGGTGTTTTCGGATCTTTTATGCTTTCCCGCCCCAAGCGTGTGGAAGCGGGAATGTTATTTTATTATATCTTATGCATTTATATGTATAAAAGAGCCGCTGCCGTCTTTTTCGGCGTAGACCGACTGGTGTGCACGGTAGGGATTTTTGAACTGGGTAAGTTCCCGGCGTACTTCCGGCAGGCGGGTGCGCAGCAGCTGTTGGTTGCGTTTGTTCTGGGCGAGTGCCTTTTCCTGCAGCCTGTCCAGTTCTTCCTGCAGCTGTTCCACAGGAACCGCTTCTGCGGGGCTGCATGCAGCGGCGTGCCGGGAGCGGTACAGCGCCTGCATGGGCACAATGACCTTCTGCAGCTCGCCGATGTCGTGCACCAGCAGGCTTCCCAGCTCTGTGTGCTCGTTCAGCAGCGCAGCATCGTCGCCGGTAATCTGCGGTTCCTGCAGTTCCAGCACCCTCAGGTACGCCCTGAATTTGTCCCGCTGCTGTTCCAGCAGCGACCGGAAGCGCCTGAGTATGGCAATGCGCTCGTCCAGTTCTTCCTTGGAAAGTGCTTCCTGCATGGAAACCTCCCTTAGCCGGTAACGCTTATGGTCGGGCGGTCGGCAGGCATTTCAACCTGCGTATTCGCGGTGCTGTTGGCGGCCGTCACCCAGGATTCCTGCAGTTCGGTCAGCATGCCCAGCACATCCTGCAGCTGCTTCTTGTCGTGGCTTATTGTTCCCGCCGTAAGCTGTTTGGTGAAGAAAATATAGAGCGCCATCAGGTTTTCGGCGATTTCGCCGCCCCGCTCAAGGTCAAGGCTTGCTTCAAGCTCGGAAATAATGTCCGTTACCTTCTGCAGGTGCTTGCCGAATGCCTCAATGTGCCCCGGAGCAAGCCTGTTTTCTCCTTCCACAAGGGCAATTGCTTCCTCCAGGTGCGAGACTGCTCCGTCATACAACATGACGACAAGCGAGCCCTGGCTTGCAGTTCTTACTCCGATTTCGCGGTATGCGTTGTAACCGCTTCTTGTGTTGTATCCCATAGTCACCCCACCGGGCATTCCGGAACCCGAAGTCCCGGTTCGCCTCCACCAAGAATTAAGGAATAGGGAACCTCGAAAAACTTCAGTTTTTCGAGGTAACTTTGAAAATGCGATGTTTTAAGTCGCGCTATTATAGCGACTTAAAACTCGCAGGCATCTCGAAAAAGTCACGGAAGTGAGTTTTTCGAGATACCCGAATAGTCAAGGAAGCCGCCCTGTGCGGGTGGTTCCCTGTAAGCTAATATCGGTTTTTGAAAAAAAGAGTTTAGTAGATTTTTTAGCCCTTCCGGATGAATTTTTTCCCTGTGCCGTATCGACTAAAGCCCGTTTTTTTCTTATATTATAGGAAATGCCGGTGGAAAACCGCGGATTGAGAGAATTTTGTTGAGGTACTATGAGCGACGATAAAAACAACCGGAAAGACGAAGAGCACAAGGACGATTTTGACCCCTACAGCTTCTTCAAGCTTTCCATAGACGACGATGGCGAAAAGAAAAACAAGCCTCCGCACAATAAATTCCCCTTCTGGGCCATGCTGCTCATCCTGGTGGGAATCCTTGGCGTGCTGAACCTGATGTTCACTTCCAAGCCCGACACGCTGATCGACTTTTCGGAATTCCGCAAGCTTGTTGCGGACGGGAAGATTGTGAAGGTTGAGCTGAGCGACAATTATTTTGTCGGGTACGGCCCCAATGCCGACCCGGTGCCCGCATCGGGCATGAACCGCTACCTGCAGTCCGTGTTCAGCTCCGAAGCCGGAAGCCAGGATGTGTACCGCACCGCCGGCGTGCTGATGCAGACCTTCATCGACCTGCTGGACGAAAAGGGAGTGGAATACAAATTCGTTACGCGGCAGAACAACTACCTGCTGCAGATTCTGCTGAATTTCATCATTCCTTTTGCATTTATCTTCTTTATGTACTGGCTCATTTTCCGCAAAATGGGCGGCGGCATCGGCGGTTCCATGTTCGGCAGCGGTAACGGCCGCGCCAAAGCCGTGGACGAGGGCAAGGTGAAGACTCGCTTTGCCGACGTAGCCGGTGTGGACGATGCAAAGGAAGAGCTGATGGAAGTTGTGGACTTCCTGAAATCCCCCAAGAAATACACGGATATCGGCGGAAAGATTCCCAAGGGCGTGCTTCTGGTGGGGCCGCCGGGTACGGGCAAAACCCTGCTGGCACGCGCCGTTGCCGGTGAAGCGGGCGTTCCCTTCTTCCGCATCAGCGGTTCCGACTTTGTGGAAATGTTTGTAGGCGTGGGTGCAAGCCGCGTCCGCGACCTTTTCCGTGCCGCGCGTGAAAAGGCGCCGTGCATCATATTCATCGACGAAATCGATGCCGTGGGCAAAAGCCGCGCCAACAGCTTTGTCAGCAATGACGAGCGTGAACAGACGCTGAACCAGCTGCTTGTAGAGATGGACGGCTTTGACAACGAAAAAGGCCTCATCGTTCTGGCCGCCACCAACCGTGCGGACGTGCTTGACCCTGCACTGCTGCGCCCCGGCCGCTTTGACCGCCAGGTGCCGGTGGAAAGCCCTGATGTAAAGGGCCGCGAAGCCATCCTGCGTATCCACGCCAAAAAGGTGAAGCTTGACAATGACGTTGACTTTGATTCCATTGCGCACGGTACCGTGGGCTTTGCGGGTGCAGACCTTGCCAACGTGGTGAACGAGGCAGCGCTGCTTGCCGTCCGCAACGGGCGTACCAAGGTTTCCATGCTGGACTTTAACGATGCCATCGACAAGGTGAGCATCGGCCTTAAGAAAAAGACACGCCGCGAAAACGAGAAGGAGCAGCGTGTTGTTGCCTTCCACGAGACGGGACACGCGCTTGCGGGTGCATTTACGCCCGGCTACCCCCCGGTGAACAAGATAACCGTGGTGCCGCGTTCGCATGGCGTGGGCGGCTTTACCCAGTACCGCGAAGTTGAAGAAACGAACGTCAAGACCCGCACCGACCTGATTAATGAAGTGGACGTCTGCCTTGGCGGGCGTGCCGCGGAAGAAGTGGTCTTTGGCGAAATCAGCACGGGTGCGGCAAACGATATTTACCGCGCCACGGACATCATAAAGTCCATGCTTACCGATTTTGGCATGAGCGAGCGCTTTAAGAACGTTACGTTCGGCAAGCGCGGCAAGGGCTACGGCGGCCCCCAGGAGCCGGAGCTGGTGCGCGAATTCTCCGAAGATACGCAGCAGTACATCGACAACGAGATTGCCCGCATCATGGCCGAGCGTTACGCACACGTCGTTGCCATGCTCAGGCAGCACCGTGCGCTCCTTGACTACGTTGCAAAGCTCCTGATAGAAAAGGAGACCATCGACGGCAAGGAATTCGAGGAGCTGGTAAAGGCCGAAAGCCACTGCAACGAGCTGACCGCCGAGGCCGGCAAAACCGCCCCCGCCGCTGGGGATGGCGTGACAGCTTCGGGTACCACAGTGACACCTGCGGCTGTCGAGGCACCTGCGGCTGTCGAGGCACCGGTGGATGCCCCGGCAGCGTCGGATGCTGCGGAAGAAAAAGCCGCTAAGCCCGTCCGCAGGCGCAGAACCGCCGCCGCCAAACCCGACGACGAATCTGCTCCCAAAAAGCGCACCCGGAAACCCCGCGCTCCCAAGGAAGAAAACTAGCCGTCCCGGAAATCGTTTTTTGCGAGGAATGCCCCCGCCCCCGTGAAGTTAGGGGAGGGCAGATTTTTTAACGTTAAAAAATCTGCCTGCTTCCGAAGCGGGAGCGTCCCTCCCCCAAAACCCACCCTTCACCGGCACGGTCAAGATAACGCCTCGGCGTTGTCGGGGCTGCGCCCCTTGGAAACCCTGTTTTTTAAATTTACTTCAAAACAGATTTCTGTGATTGTCATTCCGTTCATTTTTCTTCTATTATATATGTTCGTAAGATGTAATAGTCCATGGGAAACAATAGCCTACTTGTCAAAACCATCCGATTGCTATATACTATTTTTATTGTATGCGGTTATAATACATCGGTAGTATGCGAGCTTCCCAAGCTCGACAGGCGGGTTCGACTCCCGTTAACCGCTTCTATTTCCCGCTGGAGGTGCCCAGTTGGCGACGAAACATGAAGGCTTGAACCTGGTGAAGGCCGTAAGTGCCTTTTCCCGCAAGCTGGAACGCTTTACTTCTGCAAATCCCTCCGCTGAACCAGCCCATGCCATGACGGCAGACGAAATCCGGCAGAAAAAAATCGACTACTACGAACAGGATTTCAAGCTTTCTGTGGTAAACGAATATAAGAAATTCCGTTTTCCCTACAAGACGCTTGGTGCACACGCCCCGGCCGCGGATGCCATTGCAAACGACCAGCAGCAGCTGCTTGCCGCCTACAACATCCACAAGGCCGTCGTCGAAGCCGATACCCAGTTCCGCACAACCGATACATTCGTAAAGGAAAACCTGATAGCGTCTCCGCTCGTGCAGATGGAGCAGTACACGATGGGCGACAGCTTTGTTTACCTGCAGTGCTGGCTCTTTTACGAGCAGCAGGCAAAGGCGTACGTGCCGTATTTTGCCGTGCAGCAGGACGGCTCCTACCAGCTCCGTTTTGCTCCTTTACGCAACTTTAAATTGGGCTACAAAGAAAAGGAAGTTGCCGCCGTCATCAAGACTGCCTTCTACCCCTCCGAAACTGTCGATATTTTTTAAAGCTGTTTTCATATTAAACCTGTTCGGAAACTTCAGTTTCAGAACAGGTTACACTAGAATGCGATGTTTAAAATCGCGCTATTTGAGCGATTT
>CADCQA010000029.1 GCA_902803415.1 uncultured Spirochaetaceae bacterium
AAGATTCAAGAGGAGTTTTTTATGACAAGACAGGAAATCAACGAGAAACTGAACGGCGTGTTCAGGGAAGTGTTCGATGATGATACCATCACGGTGAATGATGCAACTACGGCAAAAGATATTGAGGATTGGGACAGTCTTGCACACTTGACGCTGGTTGGATCAATTGAGGATGAATTCAGCATTAAGTTTACACTGGGAGAAATCAACGGGTTTAAGAATGTGGGTGAAATGATGGATGCCATGGAAAAAAAGCTTTCCTGACAGGGCACTCTGAACAATGTCATTCTCTTCCCTCGTCTTCCTGCTTATTTTTTTCCCCGCTGTTACAGGTTTGTACTATGCGGTGCCACGGCGCTGCAAGAACATATTCCTCCTGTTTGCATCCTTGTTCTTCTACGCGTGGGGAGGCTTCCGAACCTTGCCGCTCTTTCTGGCCAGTATGGCGGCAAACTATGCTTTTGCCCTGCTTATAGAAGGCACCCGGCAGCGGCAAGGCCTGTGCAGGGGAATTGCAGTCTGTGCAATCATAGCAAATGTCGGGCTGCTTGTTGCATTTAAATACCTGCAGTTCATTTTAAAATGTTTCGATGCAGTCTCCGGGCTCAGCATTGCAGCTCCATCCTGGGCGCTGCCGCTTGGAATATCTTTTTTCACGTTTTCTGCGCTCTCCTATGTCCTTGATGTGTATTTCGGTGCAGTAAAGGCAGAAACCAATTTTCTGCATGTTGCGCTCTACCTCTCTTTTTTCCCGAAAGTCGTATCCGGACCGATTATGCAGTGGTCAACATTCCAAAGCCAGCTGGAAGAGCGGCATTGCAGCATCGGGCAGTTTTCTGACGGGCTCAAGCGCTTTATCGTGGGACTGGCAAAAAAGCTGATCATTGCAGATTCCGTTGCAAGTTTTGCAGATTTCATATTCAACAGGACTGAATTCACTTCGCTTTCAGTCCTGCTCACCTGGTTTGGCGTGATTTCCTACGTCATCCAGCTGTACTACGATTTCTCCGGTTATTCCGACATGGCAGTGGGGCTTGGCAGCATGTTCGGCTTTACCGTAGACGAAAATTTCTGCTATCCTTTTATTTCCAAGCGGGTTGCCGAATATTGGGGACGCTGGCACATTACGCTGGGCACCTGGGTAAAACACTACATCTATACACCTGTATTCAGGGCGCTCAATGTCAAGAACCGCCGCACAGGGAAAAAACGGGATGCAAAGATCTGCGATTACCTTGCACTGCTTGTCTCCTGGTGCATCATCGGACCATGGCATGGGGCAGGCTTCCATTACCTCGCCTACGGCTTGTTTTACTGTACATTCATCATACTTGAACGCATCTGGGATAATTACAAGAAAAAACGGGCAAAAACAGGCAGGCCGCTTGCATGGAACCCGGCTGCAACGGCATTCTTTTCGCACTGCTACTTTATCATCGTCATGCTCATCGGGCAGATGGTGTTCCGGGCCAATTCCCTGACGCTGGCGGCAAAGCAGCTTCTGGCAATGCTTGGGCTCAGCGGAAACTGTATCGTAAATGACTCGGATGCATTTTATTTTGGTACATACCTGCCAATCATCCTGCTGGGGATTTTCGGTGCGCTGCCCGTTGTTCCTTTGGTAAAGAAAAAGCTTGCCGGCTGGAACGGAACATCACGTGTGCTGCTGGGCGCACTAGTGCACCTTGCCCTGCTTGCCGTTTCGCTTGCCTTTGCTGTAGGAAACACGTACAAGGCTTTCATATATTTCAATTTCTAGGTATTGCCGTGAAAAAGACTATACAAGTGCTGTTTATTATCACAAGCCTCTGCTTCCTCTTCATGTTCTTTGCTGCCGCAAACAGGGAGCCGGGCCGAATTTCAGCGCGAGAAAAGCGGGCGCTCGCAGATTTTCCCACAGGACGCTTCCTTTCATCCGGCTACCGTGCAGCATTTTCTGCATGGCTGGAGGACAATATCTTCTGCCGCGACAATCTTATCGACCTGAAGAACTTTATTACAGGACGCATATTGCAGCTCAAGCCGCTGTCTGATGACGTTGCGTACGGCAGGGACGGCTGGCTTTTCTATAAACTGCAGGGGAACATCCAGATTGCAAGCGGCGAATACCGGCTGCAGGAAAGCCAGCTTGAACAAATTGCCGAAACGCAGCAGCATATCAGCGACCGCTATAAGCAGCTGGGAAAAACCTATGTATTCATCATCCATCCCAGCAAGACAAGCATTTATCCGGAATATCTGTATGGAAACTACACGGTGCACGAAAGCCCGGCAGATCAAATCTATTCCTACCTGAAGGCTCATACCGATGTCCTTGTGGTCGATCTGAAACAGACGCTGCTGGCACACAAGTCCGACGGTTTTCTCTACTATAAGACTGACACTCACTGGACACCGCTGGGAGACTATTATGTCTATACGGCAATCATTGCCGCACTGAACGAAAACGGATACGGGGACTTTGCAGCCGTGCCAGCCGAAACATTCCAAAACAATTTCCGCAGCACGGCTAAGGGAGACCTTGATGACATGCTCGGTAACCGCGGCAGAAACCGCAGGGACTATACATTCCCGGATATCAGGTTTACCAGGCACTCCGGTGAAGCGCAGTCCGCATATCAGAAACGTGTTGCCCCGCTGCTTGCAGAGCAGTTCCCGGATGCACCGCAGACATTCATCCTTGAAAATCCAGATGCCAGCGGGAACATCATCATCTACGCCGATTCACAGTTTGCAGGAGACAAAACGATTGTTCCCCTGCTTGCAGAGCATTTTCATGAATCCATCTATGTGTGGAGTCCGGACAAGCAGTCTCTGGAACTTGCAGAGGCAGCCGGGGCAGACATCATACTGTATGCGCTGGGAGAACGCTTTGCCAACCGGGAATTCCTTGTGCAGCTTCCATTCACCGGGAGCAGACAGTAAGCAGAAATGCAGCCCAGAACATTCCGGGCTGTATTTCCGTACGACTGTCAACAGCCGTTTGAAACGGAGTCCAGCACTTTCTTCACTTCTGCAAGCAGATAGAATGACCCGGTTACCAGCAGCGGGGCACCGGCTTTGTCTGCAGAAGCGAGTGCCGTGCGGATTGCCGACACATAGTCCTCCGATGCATGAAAGCTGATTCCGGCAGCAGTGAATGCATGCTCCAGACGGGGCAGGTCAGCTGCTTTTACGGTGCCCGGCCGCGTCAGCGTTACCTGCGCAAAGCCATTTGCAAAACACTGCGCAATATCTTCGGCATCCTTGTCTGCCGCACAGGCAAAAAGCAGGTGTACCCCGGAATCCTTACCATAAAGACTCCAGAAGCTTTCAACTGTCATCTGCACGCTGTTTCTTGTATGGGCGCCGTCGAGGACCAGTTCCGGCATGCGGGGAAAGCCGGGCACTGGAAAAACAATTTCGAAGCGGCCGGGCAGCGAGGCGGCAGCGAGACCCCGTTCAATGACATCCTCTGAAATCTGAGGAACTGCCGTGCGGACCGCAAGAGCCGCAAGCGCTGCATTTTCTCCCTGAAATGAACCTACCAACCGTAAGTTTGTCTGCAAGTGACGCCGGAATACAGGCGATTCCAGCGTCACCCCCATGCCTGCCAGCGCTTTCTCCGTACCTTCCCGACCGTTCGGTAGCTTTTCAGCATAGAAACTACCGGGCGTCAGGCGAATTTCATCATCGATAAAGCTTAGGGGAGCTGCATGCTGAGCAGCCTGTGCCCGGAACACCGTACGAACGCATTCTTCCTGGCGGGCACTTATGACTGGAACACCGTCTTTCATGATACCGGCTTTTTCTGCCGCAATCAGTTCCAGCGTGTTGCCAAGATATTCAGTGTGCTCCAGTTCGATGGGACCAATGCAGCAGCACAGCGGCTGCACAACATTCGTGGCATCAAGGCGCCCTCCCAGGCCCACTTCATACACAACATAATCAAGCTTTGCTATGCGGAAGCAGAGCATGGCAAAAACAGTTACAATCTCAAACCATGTAAGCGGCCGGGCACCGGGAAAATCTTCCGGCGGAATTGCCGCCACCGCTGCCTGCAGCTCTGCAGCCGCCTGTTCATAGACAGCGTCGGGGAAAAAGCCGCGGACGGTCCGTACCCGTTCCCGGAAATCCACAATGTGCGGCGACTGATACAGCCCCACGGAATAGCCCGCCTCCGCAAGCACGGAAGCAATCATCGTAGAAACTGAGCCCTTTCCCTTGGAACCGGCAACATGAAAGCAGGGACAGCAGCGTTCGGGATGCCCCAGCCGCTCGCAGAGAAACTGCATGGTATCCAGCCAGAATATATTTTTCTGCGGCAGCTTTTCGAAATTCAGATATCCGTCTGCCCACGAAAGAAAAGCATCTATAGCCGCCGAACTCATAGTTCCTCCAAAAGGAACGGGATGTTCCTTCTGCACTCAGCATAAACAGTGATAATCATAGTAGTAATCATAGCTTTTTTAGGCAGCGCTTGCAAGGGCGATTCAGAAGCGGCGGAGCGGGCATTCGGAAAGGCGTATTTTCCCGCAGAGTTCGCTCATGCCTGTAGCAACAAAATAATCGGAGAGCACTTCCTCTGTTACCCGCGCCTGGGGACCAATGCAGATTTCCTCAAACAGTTCCGCATAGTTTCTGCCCAGCTGGCTGCAGACTGCCCGCAGATTCAGTACATAGTATTTCTTTATGTTCGTCTCTTCCACAAAGAAATGAGGTGATCCCAAATGGCTTTCCAGCTCATACGGCAGGGACACAAGGCGGTATTCTTTCTCGCTGATGAAAGACGGATGCTTGAAAAGCGGAGAACTGGATACAAGACGGTTGAAGGTCTCTTTGATTCTTTCCGGGGAAGCAGGGGTGCGCACGAGTTCTGCCAGTTCCTGCACAATTCCCATGTCGTCACAGCTGCGGGAATAATTAACCCTGCACAGCGGGGCATGACCGGCCTCCCCTATCAGAGACAGCAAATCCTTGTTAAATGCAATACAGACACCCATGCCGTTCTTTGCATAGCGTGCCCATTGGGCGGCATCGTCGGAGTATTCACTGAAGCAGGACGCAAAGCTGGAAAGCTTGTCAAAATCCTTCAGGTTTTCGCAGAACATGGCTTCCAGCCGTTCATGCTCCGCAGGATCAAGCAGCTTTTTTACGGCCCGCTTCAATTCCCTGATGAAGTACTGCATTTCCTGGCTGTCATTCATACGGCGGAGATTCCACAGCCAGATTTCTCCGTTTGTAATGATGCCGCGCATCGCATTGAAGTCCGTATAATGGTAGAGTCTCTGGATGTTTTCCTGCACAGCATGTATCTCCTGAAGACAAAATAAGACAGGCGGCATGCATGCACTCCGCATATATGCTGCCTGCTTATCATTGGAATTAATTCAATGGAAGCGCGAAAAGCGGCGTTACTTAGATGCCGTTAATCTTCAAGGGATTTATCCACTATTTCGGCACCGGCATTTTTCTTGATGGACTTAATGCCGTTCTTGCAGGCGTCAATCGTCGTATAGCCTTCGCCCCAAACGATATTCTTACCATTGCGGCTGATAAGACGGAAGCGGAACTCCTGCTTTTTGTCGCGGTAAAGCTCAAACTTGGGCTTCTTCAGCTCTTCATACCCGTCCTTTGTCTGATCCTCAACTTCACATTCTGCAATTTTCTGCACGCAGGCGATTCCCTTCTTGCAGGCAGTCTTTGTGGTGTACACCTGGGACGTCGCAATGATTTCCCCGTTGGCAGCAAGAAGATTGAACTTAAAGCCGCCGTTCTTGGATTTCTCGATTACGTATTTACTCGCCATCTCATACCTCTCTGCATGGTTTTTACGGGAAAATTCCAAAAGAAATGAGAATTTTCCCCCGTTTCATTCCATTATAAATCAATATTTCAATTAATGCAATTTTTTTCATGGAAAGACATGAAACGTCTGTTATTCCGCCGCCCAGCGCTCATACGTCCATGCGCTGATGCTGTAGCGGTAATTCAATTTTTCCAGCATGTCCCGCTCAGCGGCACCGAATGCAGGTCCTGCCGAAAAAGACGGAATGACAACAAAGGCATCGTCCTTTTCGTAGATAAAAAAGCGGGCGGAGGCCCCGTTTCCAAAATCCTTTTTAAGCTCGGCATAGACCGGCAGGCCGTCACGGGGAGCGATATTCAGCAGCAGCCCGCGGCGCAGGAACGATTCAGATGCTGCCCGGTCAGCGCCAGTCAGACACTGCGGGTAGACAAAGGGGTCAGCCCAGAACGATTCGTCGGCCGAAAGGAAGGAAGCGATCGCGTCGTCGGTTTCATAGGCTGTCGTTTTAGTCCACGTCCGGAAAAAAATCCGCCGGGAAAGTGAGTCGCCGCTTCCGAAAAAGAGCTGGGACACAATATCATTCCGTTCATCCCGGAAGGTCAGGACGGCAGCATTTGCATCGTCAATTCCCAGCTGCTTCCACGCAGAAACATTGTCTGCCTTTGTGTATACCGTGGTGATTTTTACCGCTTCCGCAAAGAGCCGGGCGACGGTCTGCATATCTGCGGGCCAGCTGTATGTGCCCGACGAAACAGAACTGATTCCCGACCACAGGCTGCCGTGGCGTTCCAGTGTAACGGTCGTCCTCCCGCCGGCGTCACTTTCATCCGCTACAGAAATGGTAACGGACGCAACGTCCTGCGCACGGTTGGGGTTCAGCAGCGCAGTCTGCATAGACGGTGACGTCTGCCGCCTCGAAAGCGGCAGGAAAGAGACGACAAGCATCAGAAGCAGCACGGCGTCAATCAAGTAAAAAAGCAGGATTCCCTGCCTAGCAGAAAGTCTTTTCATTGAACATTCTCCGCTGCATTGCAGTACATATATACAAAAGTGATAGTATCACAAGGATAATAACACAATCCGCAAATACTGCCCGGCGGGCAGCAGGCAGGAAGGAATCCCCGCGAATTTTGTAAAGGGATGTGTTCCGGATGCTCCGGTTCTTGAGCGCAACAAGCTCAGCATCCCCGCTTACGCTAAGCAGGCAGTCCACAAGGAAGCTAAGGCTGCGGACATCCAGTCCCCCGCCGCTCCCGGAACTGTAGGCGATACCGAAATCGCTGGCAGCATACTGGTCTCCCAGCACATAGACGGAAGGCGCAGCTGCAGCTCCTCCGGTACGAAGCGGCGAAAGTGCAACGCAGACAGGGAAGCTTCCGCTTTCTGCACCGGCAGGGGCCGCAGTTGTCGCAGAAAAAGGATTCGTGATAAAGTCACCGGCAACAGGCATTTCCTGCCATGCACCGGAACTGGTACGCAGGACAGCTGCAACAGAAAAACCGGCAGCGGCAGCATCTGCATCATCTACGTCAAAGGCGCAGGGCCAGAACAGCGTCATTCCGCTTACGGCATGTTCCTGCCGGGGAAGCTGCGGCCACAGCGGGTAACTGACGTACTCTGTCTGTACTGAGCCGCTGCCTTCCAGTGCAAGCAGGAAATTCAAGGAATCTGCGGTCAGCGTGTCCCTGAAATACACCCCGAACTGCCGCAGCAGCCATGCAAGCCGGTCATCAGAAAAATAGCCGGACACATCTTCGCGCCGCTGTACCGACCAGTCCTTTTGCAGGTCAATCGTATAGGGTTGGGAGGCAGCAACAAGCTTTCCGCCCTTCTGGATAAAATACAACAGCGCATCTGCGTCTTCTGCGGTAAGTGCCGAGGAACCAAGCAGCAGTACGGGAACATCCCCGTGCAGGGTGAACACATCCCCGCGTCCGGCCTCATCCCGCTGCGACGGAAGGGAAGCCTGCAGCACAAAAAATCCCTGGCTCTCAAGGAAGGGGCAGACATACTGATAGTCCTCCGAAAGTTCCAGCCCGTTTCCGGTGAGTACCTGAACCGCGCGGATGCGCCCCTGCACCAGATACTGCACCCGTCCGGCAAGATCATATTCCAAAGAAGCTGTTCCCAGAACAAAGGGAATCACTTCCGTCCGGTCAAGATAGGAGAGCACTACTGCGGAATAGACCGTCATGTAGGCGGAAGCCCCCTGTCCTTCCGTGCGGAGCTGCCGGCCCTCAATTCCATATTGGGCAAGACGCTGTTCCAGTTTTTCCCCGGAAGGGTCAAGCAGCGTATAGGAAAGCTGCGGACTGCATGCCGCATAGGTGCGAAGGAAATCATCGACATCCCGTACCTGCGGATAGAGCGACTTGAGCACTCCGCTCCGGTAATAGGTGATGGAAAGCGGTTCTGAAACTTCCGCGAGCAGTGTCCGGCTGTATGCGCTCACCGTGAACGTCTTTGCCGCAGTCACGTCGATGCGGGCATACAGGCGGGAAGCATCAGCTGCAAGCAGCGGACATGCCGCCGCAAGCAGGGCCAGCCGCTTCCAGAACATGCTGCCGCGGCGCCCGCGCTTCCGTTCCATGCATGCCACCGCCGCAAGCCAGAAAAACACCGTCACCGCGGCATAGAACAGGCAGTCCCGGGTATCAATAATGCCCTTTCCCGCGGCATCAAAATGCCACGCAAACGAGACTGCCCGGCAGCATGCCGCAAGCCATCCCGGCAGGGCTTTCCATGCCGCAGCAAAATGAGCCGCGCAAGAGGCCGCAAGCAGTGCTGCGGAAGCAAAAAACGCGGCACCGGCATGGGGCAAAAGCCCGGAGATGAATACGCAGAACGAAACAGCGGCTGCAAGGTACAGGAGCAGTCCCAGGTACGCACAGCAGACAGAACGCAGCTCAACATCCCCGAAGAAATGTACGGTCAGCGGAACGACGGATGTCAGCAGCAGGGAAAAAGCGGCAACTGTCAGCAGCGACAGTATTTTTGCCAGCGAAATGGCAGCCGAAGGAAACGGCTGTGCGTAACCGGAATCGCCGGAGGGCAGGACTGACGCAAGTACCGGGACATAGAGTACCGCCGCATAGGGAATCGCAGCAAAAAAGCGGTGCAGTTCCGTAGTACCGGCTTCCGTAAAAAACTGCTGGACGAAAAAAAACTGGAGTACGGCATAGAGCACAAATAAGGCGGATGCGGCAAAGACTGCAGGACGAATCAGCAGACTGAAAAGGTAGCGGCGGTACAGAGCTTTCACGCTTCCTCCTCCAGCCCGCTTTTGCTTCCGGTAATGGAGAGAAAAGCCGCTTCCAGCGTACTACACCCGGACTGCTGCAGTAAATCTGCGGGAGTACCGGCGGCAGCAAGTCTTCCGCCTGACAATATGCATATTTTTCCACAGAGCGTCTCGGCTTCCTCAATGCGGTGCGTGGAAAATATGACGCATTTTGTACGTGCAAGCTCCTTGAGGAGTCCGCGGATCTGTACTGCCTGCGCCGGGTCGAGTCCGGCTGTAGCCTCATCCAGCACAAGTACCGGGCAATCGGACGCAAGGGCGGCGGCAAGGGCTGTACGCTGCACATAGCCTTTTGAGAGCACAGAAATTTTTGAAGGAAGCACATTCTGCACACCGCAGCGGACGGCTGCAGAAAGGGCGGCGGAATCACAGCGGTTTTCCGGAATACCGTGCAGGAGTGCGGAAAAGAAAAGCGTCTCGCGGACGGTAAGCCGCGTATCAAGCACCGGAAGCTCCGGCACATAGGCCGTAATCCGGCGGATGCAGTCCGCTTCTTTCTGCCCGCAGACCTCTACGTGCCCCTCTGTGGGGCAGTGGATGCCGCAGACAGCCTTAAGCAGCGTGGACTTTCCGGCACCGTTCAGCCCCAGAATGCCCGTAACTTCCCCTGCTGTTGCAGAAAAATCCACCCCGCGAAGGGCAGTTTTCCGGTACCTGCCCCGGCCGTAGCTTTTGGAGAAGGAATGTACATTCACGCCGGGAAGCGCAGAAGCCCCCGCAGCATCAGTCTTCATAGGGAATTTCAAAATGCATGCGGTCACGCGTAAGCTCTGCACGGGGGAAAACATCCCGCGCCTGGCGGAGCAGCATATCAAGATCGCGGTCAGTATAGCGCGGACTGTAATGAATCATCGCCATGCGCTTTACCTGTGCATCAAGCGCAATGCGGGCAGCCTGGCGGGCAGTCATGTGCTTTTTTTCCTTCGCCTGGTCGGCACAGTCATCGGTGAACATACCCTCACAGATAAACAGGTCACTGCCCTGCACTTCCTTCGCAATGGTCGGCAGGTACATCGTGTCCGTAACAAAGCTGAATTTGCGCCCGCCGCGGGGCTTACCCACGACCTGATCCGGCAGCACTTCGACACCCTCCGTATTCACGACTTTCTGCCCGTGCTGCAGTTTTCCCCAGAGCGGTCCGCGCGGAACATGCAGGCGCTCCGCCTCTTCCGGGTTGAATTCGCCGGGACGGTCAAGCTCCTCCAGCGTATAGCCCACGCAGGTCTTGGTGTGTTCCAGCGGAAATGCGCGCACATAAAAATCCTTTTCACCGTACACTGTACACGGCGCCGTGATTTCCTTGACCACAATCGGATAGTTGATGTACATATCAAGCACTTTCCGGCTTGTTTCGATGTATTCTGCGATTTTCGGAGGACCGAAGATGTACAGCGGTTCCGTACGGTCAACCTGAGCAGAAAGCATCAGTATACCGGGAAGCCCCGTCACGTGGTCGGCATGGGTATGAGAAACAAAGATGGCATTTATTTTCTTCCATTTTAAATTAAGGCGTCTTAAAGAAACCTGCGTTCCTTCTCCACCGTCAAACAGGAACAAATCTCCTTCGCGGCGCAGGAGCACAGACGTGAGATGCCGGTACGGCAGGGGCATCATGCCGCCACACCCCAAAACAAAAGCTTCCATATTCATGCCCACACTGTAGCGCAAAAACACAAAAAAAGCTAGCCAGTAGCCAGGGGTTCAGTATAAGACAACATGCGCTCCCAGCGGGAAATTGCCCGACACCGCTGGTTGTACTGCTTACAAAGGCAGCGCCGTTCAATTTCCCGCCTCCGCGCATGTTTTTATGTTGTCACCTGACTTGCAAAACAAAGAGAAATACAATATTTTAAGTTTTAATACATATTTATACACATGAACATTTTTTCCGGCAGAACAAATCTCATGGTAAAGTCCTGAGCCAGTACAGGTCACTTATACGCTGCTTGTGCTTTCAGCGCTTTTGCGTTATACTAAATTATTAAATTCCATGAAGGAGCAGTTGTGAAAGGTATTATTCTTGCAGGCGGTTCAGGAACGCGCCTCTATCCTATCACCAAGGCAGTTTCAAAGCAGATTCTGCCCCTTTACGACAAACCGATGATTTACTATCCCCTGTCCGTGCTTATGCTTGCCGGCATCAGGGACATACTCATCATTTCAACCCCGCGTGACCTGCCGCTTTTCAAGGAGCTTTTCGGCGACGGCAGCTGGCTGGGCATGCATTTTTCCTATGCAGTGCAGGAAAAGCCGCGCGGGCTGGCAGATGCATTCATCGTGGGAGAAGACTTCATCGGCAGCGATGCGGTCGCCCTTGTCCTTGGCGACAACATTTTCTACGGGCAGTCCTTTACTGCAACGCTGCAGGCTGCAAAAAAGAAGGTAACAGACGAAGGCGGAGCTGTCATATTCGGCTATCCGGTCAAAGATCCTACGGCGTACGGCGTCGTTGAATTTGATAAATCCGGTAAAGTTTTGGGTATTGAAGAGAAGCCGAAGCACCCCAAGTCAAACTATGCGGTGCCGGGACTGTATTTCTATGACAATACTGTTGTCCAGATTGCAAAGGACGTAAAACCGTCCGCCCGCGGAGAAATAGAGATAACTGCCGTAAACAATGCTTATCTGGAACGGGGCGCACTGAACGTACAGCTGCTCGGCAGGGGCATGGCCTGGCTTGACACCGGCACCTACGACGGCCTGCTGGAAGCGTCCAATTTCATTGCGACCATCCAGAAGCGGCAGGGAATGTATGTCAGCTGCATCGAGGAAATTGCATACCGCCGGCACTGGCTCAGCAGGGAACAGCTGCTGCAGCTTGCGGGCGGCTACAAGACATCGTACGGGGAATACCTGAAATATATCGTAGACAATGAGGTTTTGTGATGCCTTTTGTATTCAAACCCTGCCCTGTCAAAGGGCTCTATGAAATCCAGCCGAAAGTGTTCGGTGACAAACGCGGCTATTTTTTTGAGGCTTACAACGAAAAGGAGTTTGCCGATGCCGGCCTGACCATGCATTTTGTGCAGGACAACCAGTCCTCAAGCACAAAAGGTGTTCTCCGGGGACTGCATTTCCAGACGCTCCACCCGCAGGGCAAGCTTGTCCGCGTAACGGAAGGCCGGGTTTATGATGTAGCGGTCGATTTGCGGCACGGTTCTGCCACGTTCGGGCAGTATCATGGCGTTGTGCTCGACGGCGAACTGCAGAATGAATTCTACATTCCCGAAGGTTTCGCGCACGGCTTCTACGTGCTTTCAGAGACTGCAGTCTTCACATACAAATGTACGGATTTCTACCATCCGGAAGATGAGGCGGGGCTGATGTGGAATGATCCGGGCATCGGGATAGACTGGCAGAGCATTGCGCCGGGGCTGCTTCCCGTGCTTTCGGACAAGGACGGCAGGCACCCTGCATTTGACCGGAACGGGCGCTATTTTGACCAGAACGGCACATGGATAGGCGGATGATATGATTTGGCTCATCGGTTCACACGGCATGCTCGGTTCTGAGCTGGGCAGGCAGCTTTCAGAAAACAATATTTCATGGGTCGGCAGCAACAGCGATGTCGACATTTCCAATCCGTCAGCATTGGAAGCCTTTGCCGAATCCCACGACAGCTCTGCAGGGCAGACCGGGAACGCTGCGGCAAACGGCAAAGTGCCGGAAAAAATAACCTGGGTTGTAAACTGCGCAGCCTATACGCAGGTTGACAAGGCCGAGCAGGAAGCCGAAAAGGCAAAGCGGACAAATGAGGACGGCGCCCGGAACATTGCACGTGTCGCCCGGAAAATAGGTGCAAAGCTCATACATATTTCAAGCGATTACGTCTTCGACGGCACGGCATCGCAGCCATACACGGAAGATGCGCCCAAGAACCCGGTCAGTGCTTACGGAAAATCAAAGTCTGACGGCGAGGATGCGGTTGCAAAAGAGATGACGCAGTACTACATCCTGCGCACATCATGGCTCTACGGCTTTGACGGGCATAATTTTGTCTACACCATGACAAAGGCAATAAATTCCCGCCCTGCCGTACGCGTCGTGAATGACCAGCGCGGCACTCCCACCTGCACCGTTACCCTTGCTTCCATCATATTGAAAATTATCAGCACCTCGGCAAATGCCCATCATCTTTTTGGAAAGAATGCTGCAATTCCCTACGGACTTTACCATGCAACGGACGGCGGGGAAACCACCTGGTACGGCTTCACGCAGAAAATCTACGAATACGGGAAAAAGTATGGGCGCATCACGCAGGACTGTGAGATTTCCCCATGCACGACGGCGGATTACCCCACTCCTGCACACCGTCCGGCATATTCGGTGCTCAGCAAGGAAAAACTGCTGGGGGCACTCAAGGTAAAACTCCCTGCATGGGACGAAGTGCTCGAGAAATTCATCAAATCTGACAGATTTAACGCAGGGAATGCCTGATTCGGCACCCGCAAGGAAGGACGCATGACACGGAAACTGACAAACATCATGATAACGGGCGGCTGCGGCTTCATCGGCAGCAATTTCATCAATTACCTCTTTGGCGAAAGTGCCACCGGTTCCCCGCTTTTTAAGGATGCGGACTTTTGCGGCAGGATTATCAACGTAGACTGCCTGACCTATGCGGGAAACCAGAACAACCTTGCTGCCGTGCAGCAGAAATTCGGGAACGGACGCTATATCTTTGAGCATGTGGATATCTGCAACCGGGCAGAAATTGAACGCATTTTCCGCCAGTACGATATCGATACGGTCATTCATTTTGCAGCGGAAAGCCATGTTGACCGTTCTGTCCTCGGCCCGGAGGCCTTTGTAAAAACAAACATCATGGGCACCTATACGCTGCTTGACGTAGCCCGCAACTACTGGGGCTGCAGCCTTGATAATCCGCGCGATGACGTCCTCTTTCATCACATATCCACGGATGAAGTGTACGGATCGCTTGGCGACACCGGTTACTTCACCGAGGAAACAAACTATGATCCGCGCTCACCGTATTCTGCAAGCAAGGCTTCCAGCGACCACCTGGTAATGGCCTATCACCATACCTTTGCACTGCCTGTCACCCTTTCAAACTGCACGAACAACTACGGCCCTTACCAGTTCCCGGAAAAACTTATTCCCCTGATGGTGCTGAACATGCAGGAAGGAAAGAACCTTCCGGTCTACGGCGAAGGAAAGAACATCCGTGACTGGATTTACGTAGAAGACCACAACCGCGCGGTCTGGCAGATTGTGAAGGACGGCCGCACAGGACAGAAATACAACATCGGCGGAGAAAATGAATGGCAGAACATAACGCTGCTGGAAAAGCTCATTGAAATTACAGCACAGGAGGCGGGACTTTCTGCAGACAAAATCCGCTCCACTATAACACACGTAAAAGACAGACCGGGACATGATGCACGCTATGCCATTGACTGTTCAAAGATAAAAGCCGAGCTGCACTGGGAGCGCAAAATGACCTTTGAAGAAGGACTGACAATGACAGTACGGTGGTACCTGCAGCACCCTGAATGGGTTCAGCATATTCTTTCCGGCGAGTACCGCAGCTGGGTAGAACAGAACTATAAAGGAAGGTAACATGCCTGCAGAAGATACTGACAGGGACTTCTGAAAAGAGTAAATAAAAAAGCGGAACCCGTGGGTTCCGCTTTTTTATTGCCGCTGCAAAACATTTACTGCCGCTTGCTCATCTTGCCGCCGCCGGAAAGATAGTCCTGATAACTGCGGCGGATACCTTCATCAAAATCCATGGAAGGTTTCCATCCAAGTGCGGCAAGTTTAGAGATGTCGCAGAGCTTGCGCGGGGTACCATTCGGCTTGGATGTATCCCAGATGATACGGCATTCCCTGCCAGGTGCATCTGCATACACAATACGGCGCACACGTTCTGCAATCTCTTTGATGGTACATTCCTTGCCGCTGCCCACATTGACAAAACTTTCCGGCAGCATGTCCTTTGCATCGCACTGCTCCATCAGGTAGATGACGGCATCTGCCAGGTCCTCACTGTACAGGAACTCACGCAGCGGGGAACCATCGCCCCAGAGCGTTACCTCGTCGGCACCGGATTTTTTTGCATCATCAAATTTCCGAATCATCGCGGGAAGCACGTGGCTGCCTGCAAGATCATAGTTGTCACCGGGGCCATAGAGGTTTGTCGGCATGACGGAAAGATAATTCGTACCGTATTCAAAATTGTATTTCTGGCAAAGCTTAATGACGCTTATCTTCGCCATGGCATAGGCATCGTTCGTCGGTTCCAGCGGGCCGGAAAGCAGGGATTTTTCCTGCAGGGGCTGCGGTGCCATCTTGGGGTAAATGCAGGAAGAACCGAGGTTCATCAGTTTTTTCACACCGTTCAGCCGGGATGCTTCAACCACATTGAAGCCAATCATCATGTTTTCATAGATAAAGCGGGCCGGATGCTCGCTGTTTATACCGATGCCGCCAACATGCGCAGCGGCAAGGAACACATAATCAGGCTTCTCTGCAGAGAAGAATTCCTGTACCGCAGCCTGATTACACAAATCAAGTTCTGCATGCGTCCGTGTGATGATATTTGAGTAGCCTTTTCCCTGCAATGCGCGGAGAATGGCACCACCGACAAGTCCGCGGTGCCCGGCAACATATATTTTTGCAGTTTTTTCCATACTGTTCTCCCGTCAAACGGCTAGCGCTGATGCAGCGTTTTTTCGGCCTTTACATATTCCATGTCATGCTTCATCATACGCGAAACCAACTCCTGGAACGAAGTCTTAGTTGGGTTCCAGCCGAGCACGGATTTAGCCTTGGACGGATCCCCCAGCAGGGTCTCAACTTCTGCAGGACGGAAATACCGGGGATCAACTTCCACCAGGCAGCGGCCAGTTTTGACATCATACCCCTTTTCTTCCACGCCAGTGCCCCGGAATTCAAGCTCAATGCCGGCTTCCTTGAAAGCAAGCGTGCAGAATTCACGCACGGAATGCTGCTCTCCGGTTGCAATGACAAAATCATCAGGTTCCGGCTGCTGCAGGATGAGCCACATACATTCCACATAATCCTTTGCATAGCCCCAGTCGCGCAGGGCATTCAGGTTGCCAAGATAAAGTTTTTCCTGCAGCCCCTGTGCAATGCGGCTGGCAGCAAGGGTAATCTTGCGGGTAACAAAGGTTTCGCCGCGGCGTTCGCTCTCATGATTGAAAAGTATACCGTTGGCGCAGAACATGCCGTAACTTTCCCGGTAGTTCTTCATGATCCAAAAACCATAGAGCTTTGCTACCGCATAGGGAGAACGCGGGTAGAACGGAGTTGTCTCCTTCTGGGGAATTTCCTGCACCTTGCCGAAAAGCTCAGAGGTTGATGCCTGATAGATGCGGCATTTCTTTTCCATACCAAGGAAGTGCACGGCTTCAAGAATACGGAGCACACCCGTCGCATCGGCATCCGCCGTATACTCAGGAACCTCAAAGGAAACCTGCACGTGGCTCTGTGCAGCAAGATTATAGATCTCATCCGGCTGTATTTCGCGGATAAGACGGATAAGGCTCTCGCTGTCAGTCATGTCACCGTAGTGCAGGATAACACGGCGGTCAAGGTGCATGTCCTTCAGCGCCGTTTCGATATACAGATGCTCAATACGTCCGGTATTAAACGAAGAAGAGCGTCGGATAATACCGTGGACATCATAGCCTTTTTCCAAAAGGAATTCCGCCAGATAGCTTCCGTCCTGACCGGTAATGCCGGTTATTAATGCAGTTTTCATAAACACCTCAAAACATCGAATTATGGAACCAATGAAGAAGCAAAAGCAGCGTATTCAATGCCGCATTCCAGTTTACAGATTAGTAAACCATGCACAGCGGCAACAGAAACTAATACCGGCAAAGCCCTTCATCATAAGAAGAAAACCAGTTTTTCCACTATATCAGAAAAGCATGGGCCGGACAAGAGCTTCATTCCCCGGCGGGGGGAAGAACGTAACTTTCCTGTTCGTAATTGAAACGCCGGCGGATGAATTCCCTGCCGCTGTCACCAACTGAACGGCGGTAGTCCGCATCTGCAGCAAAGCGTCTGACGGCATCTGCATATTCGGCAGGGGTCTCCGCAAATATACAATCACTGCCCCGCTGCGCCGGAATTCCCTCAATTCCTATCGCATTTGTTATGACCGGCACAGCGGCAGACAGCGCCTCAAGAATTTTTATCTTGATCCCGGCCCCGGAGACGAGCGGGCAGACAAAGCACAGCGCTGTGGCAAAAAACGGACGCACATCTTCCACAAAGCCCTTGACAAGTACCCGGTTCCCGTTGCAGCGGAGCAGTTCGGGTGGCGGATTGTTCCCTACAATAACAAAGCGGAACTGCTCCGGCAGCAATGGGAGTACCTGTTCAATGAACCAGAGCGCAGATTTGAAGTTTTCCGGCCGTGACATGGCTCCAAAAAAGAGTATGTCGTTTTCCGGGACATCCGCACGGCACACATCAAAATAGGTGTCAAAATACGGGACGATGACACGAATATTTTTTAAGCAGCCGGAACTATCTGAACAAAGCAAATCCCTGTCTTTTTCATTCAGGACAAGAATTTCATCCGCGCGGCGCAAAGCGGAAAGTTCCTGCCGCCTGATGTTCAGATATTTCACAAAGCGGACGGCTTTTTTCAGCAGCTGCGGCGTATGCTCATAGAAGCGCCGGTATTTCAGATAGCTGACATCCTGTTCCACACAGATCAGGCGAGCTTTAGGGAAAAAGGCCCGAAGCTTTCCAGACAGAAAGACAGCCTGTGTCCAGTCCAGCAGCACAATATCAGACTCATATCCTTTTTTTTTCAGCGCCCGGCATTCCCGCAGGAAGAAGCGGTGCATGGGATACTCAACAAAACCTGCATAGCGGTCAAACGGATTGTGCTGCGTAAACCAGTCCTGCAGACGGGAAAAAAGACGCTGCACAGGCGAAACACATGCATCCTTGTAGAAAATATGGCTGTCCGCCTGTATACCGCCGGCAGCAATAGCTTCCTGCTCCGCAAGCTTTGCAACCCCGATGTGGGTGATGGCATACACAGCTTCAAGCTTCTTCAAGTAATGATAATGGATTTTTCCCCCGGCATGCTTGATGCCGCTGTATGCACAGAAAGGTGAAAGCACAAGAAGTTTCTGCATATCTGTTGACCGGACAGAAAATTTGACTGTCTGCATTTTACACGGAATCCATCGGATTTCCGGACAGGTCTAATCAGTGTTTCTTTTTTGAAAAGAGCATGAAGAACCGGCGGGCTTTCCGGAGCAGCCCGCCGTATCCGTACTTGAAATCCAATAATTCCCGGATATCATTGAGCGTTGCATCAGAAAAATAGCGGCTCAGCAGCACGGACATTTCCTCGTGCAGCAGTTTCCGCGTTGCAGGATTGCTGCTGAACCCCTCTTCCGCTTCATAGTAGGAAAGCGCTATGCGGTAATGGCGGTTACTGCAGGAATCCCTGATAATGGTCTTGATAAAAAAATCGGAGTCGCTGACAATTCTGAAGCTTTCGTCGTAAGGATGACGCTTATGCAGCTCTGTCCGAATCAACACGGCCTGATGGTTCAGGCAGCGCCCGGACACATAGAACTGGGGAGTGATTGTATCGGGGAAAATAAGCAGCTTCGTTCTGTCCGGATAGTAAAGGTAAACGTCAAAATACGCAATATCAACGGAAAGCTGCAGGGAGGCAAGCTGCTGCAGCATAGTGCCGGACGCAAGGTAATCGCCGCTGTTCAGGAAAAGAATATATTCCCCGGAAGCACGGGCAAGCCCCTTGTTCATAGCATTGTAGATGCCGGAATCAGCTTCACTGCACCACCAGGAAATATGCTGGGGAAAGCTGCGCTTTGCTGCATATTCCTGCAGCAGGGCGGCACTTCCATCGGTACTGGCACCGTCTATGACTATATATTCAAGCCTGTCAGCAGGGAAATTCTCCTGGGAAAGCACGCTCTCAAGCGTCTTTCTCAATCCGTCCCTGTTGTTCCGGTTGACTGTCACGATAGAAAGAAATGGTGCAGACATGGTACGTTTTTTAGAAACCCTTTAAGCTTTGCCAACAAGGCGTTTCAGCAGGTGATAGGGCGGACGCAGAATGTTCTTGCAGGTACGCACAAAACGATACTTGAACGTAAGCTTGTTTTTTCTCCGCATGAAACGCTGCAGCTGGCGGAATTCAAAACGGCTGATTTTCATCGTTTCCGGGAAGCGCTCTATCCTGCTGTCCAGCGGGGCTGTTATCTCCTCTGCGTCATTCTTACCGCAGTGTTCGCCGGAATTATCAAAGCCAATGTTGCGCACAAGAGACCTGGAAGGTGCAAGGCAAAGTCCCCGCTGCAAAAAAATCGCAGCGTACCAGAATATTGCCCACGTATTCAGGATACCGCTTTCGTTTTCCAGCACCTGCTGCCACATACCGGGGTCAGCTCCGTTCAAATTGAAGCGCTTTATCATCGCCGGGGAAAACTGCTGCTTCAAGGCAGGAATGTCTTTCTTAAAATATGCCCAGCGGTCGGCCCAGGTGCCCCAGCCCCAGCAGTCCATAACCGGATAAAGCCAGGCATAATCGTCACCCTTGGTTCGGAAGGGATCGCACCAGCCCGTAACGTGCCAGACAGCTTTCTGCTGCTCATAGCAGGAAAGCGCAGCATTCATGTACGAAAGGAAATAACGGCCGGTGACAATGTCGTCCTCAAGGACAATTACGCTTCCATAACGCTGCACAATTTCCGTAACGCCGGAAATGATAGAAGCCGCAAGCCCCCTGTTTACTTCAGATTCCCGGATTTCAACGGATTTAAAAGGAGCTGGCCGGCGGATGACAGCACGGGTCTCTGCAATCTGGCGCAGCTGTTCTGCGGATGCGCCGGGCTTGGGTCCGTCTGCAAAGATAAAAAGCTCAGATTCCGCGGCACGTTCATTTTCTGCAAGCGCCTGCAATGTGCGGGCTGTATGTTCCGGGCGGTTGTAGACAAACAGAACAATGGGGGTGCAAGGCATAAGCGATTCCTCAGTTTGTTTCCTGAACAGGAGCAACGTGCTGCACGGTAAGCAGTTCCTTCCCGCCGGTACTCAGGGGAATGCCGGCAACATAATCAAACGTAACCTGTATGTGCTTCTTTGCAAAGGCAGCACGGATCTCGTCTTCATCCTCCTGCGTCCAGGAAGGCAGCGCAGCTACCCGGAAAATGACAGCACCCGCCGCATCCTGCTGAATCTGGTACTGGCGGATGTGGAGGTGGCACTTCAGGTAGTGAATATCCATAAAACCAACCAGCGGGATTTTCTGCATGGAAACATCGTAGATGAAATCCTTGCTGCGCCCCTTGAGTCCCGTCAGGCACAGGACACCGCCGTTTGTCCCTCCGTACTGCACCATATCCCCTGAATCATAGCGGATCCACGGCTGCACAAGATTCCCGAAACTGGTAACGACAAGGTGTCCGGTCTCCCCTTCCTTAACCGGATTTCCGGCATCATCCAGCACCTCTGCAAAACCATAGAACGGTGACAGGTAATAGGTATCGGAATTTGCAGCAGTCCAGCCGAAGAAACTGCCCTCCACCTGTCCGTACTGACCGAATACCGGGCAGCCGAGCGCGCGGGAAATTTCCTGCATTGCCGAAAGCGGGCAGTATTCGCTGGTGACATAGACAGCTTTGAGGGTAAATGCCAGCGGCGCAGTTGCCGCAACAAAACGTGCCAGTGAAAGAATGGCATTCGAGTAGCCGCGGATGACAAAGGGCTGTATCTCATTCAGCTTCTGCACATAATACGGCAGACAGTCTTCCGTTTCATAAAAAGAACAGAAATCCAGCGTACCGTAAAAAGCATCTGCCGGTTCGGACTTCCAGTAGATATGGGCATCAAGTGCCTGCTCCTCGCTGCCGTTGTACAGGGGGCGCGTGCCGCAGAATGTTACAATACCAAAGGGCTTTGCTGCAATATCATCAAAATGCATGCCCGTCATATACTGGTACAGCGCCCGCTGGTGCGTATCTTCCGCGACATAGCTTGTGGGAAAGCTCAGCGGCCTGCCGGTGGTTGCACCGGTATGTCCCCATGTCGGGTAATTTTCATGATAGAGCTGTACATGGCGGAGGGAAGCTTCATGTGTACGGACGAATTCCTTGTCCGTTACTGGAAGCCTTGAAAGCAGGGAAATGCAGTTTTTCTTTGAAGCCTTTGCAAGGAAGGGGAACTGCCTGTAGTACGGAACATGGGCATAGATTTCCCGCAGCAGGGCTGCAAGGCGGCTAAGCCGGGCAGCCTCCGTACGGGGAGTTCCCTGCCCGCCCCCCTGCATCAGGGCTTCAAGCTCACGCTGTTCCCGCTGCTTTGCTGCCTGCCTCCTGCGGTTCCTGAAGAACTGCACGGTATGGCGGGGAACATAGCCCGCAGCCTTTATCAAAAACTGCCCGGCAGAAAGCTGTCTGCCGTGAATGCATAATGGCATGGTTCGGTCCAGAAAAATGTGCTTTCAGCCCTTGGCTTTACAGGCCGCAAGCTGCTTTGCGTTCTGATACACTTCATCGTATGCAGGGTAATTCCGGTAGAAATACGCCGCAAGCACCTGCATCAGCTCAAAATCTTCTTCGCTGTCAATGTCGAGTACAGCAGTATCCTTCATCATGATGATACCGCAGCGGCTTTTGAAATAAGTTTCTGCATCCTTTTCCCGGAGGGCACGGGGGCTGTACGCATAAATGGAAGCATTCATGTCATAGACGGCGGGAGCCTGCTGGCGGGCGGTAAACACTGCATCCTTGCTTGTGCAGTAATAGCCGTCGCGTTCCTCAACCATGTTGAAATAGGGATTGCGGCGGCAGGAAGTCACAGAGAACACTACATCGTATGTTTCCGGATTTTCCGTCAGTTTCTCGATAGCATGGGCAACATCGCCGGCTGTCCGCAGCGGAGATGTATTGTCCAGATCAACAACAACATCGTAGGCTGTACCTTTTTCCTTTTCCATCGTAACAAGGCAGTTTGTGATGACGGCAACCTTGGGGACGGTATCCCCGGCAAGGCTTTCGTCCCGCATGATGACGGAAACAGGCACGGCTTTCTGTGCCTGCACAAGGGAAATCAGCTCCTTACTGTCAGTATTCAGCACAACGTCGGCGGAAACATCCGCATGGCGTTCCATATACAGTTGTATGGCACTCAAGGAAAGGTAAACGAGCGGAACATCGATAAAAGTCTTGAGGTTCTTGTTCTTTACGCCTTTTGAACCAGCCCGCCCGCATATCGTGAACAATACATGCATTTTCTGCCCCCTACCCCCTGCCTTCCAGCACGGAAAGCACCCGGTACGCTTTTTCAACGTCATTGATATTTTCTTTTTTACCGTCGCAGACATCAAGGAAATATTCCAGCTCATGATAGTGCACGGCATTGCCGTCTTCCGGCAGGTCAAGTTTCCGGCCGGATTTCAGGAACGTAACGGTATTTGCGATAAAATCCCCGATAATAGTGTCTTCCGCCGTGTAGAACGTGAGCGTCCGCTGATCAACGCGCCCAAAATAATCCAGGTGGACTTCAACAACTTTGTCGGCATAGCGGGCGGTGCTCACATATAAATCATCGCTCGTGATTTCCAGATTCGAGAATTTGCCCTGCAGCACAGTGTTTTCCAGCGGGAAACCAAACAAATCCACCAGGTAGTCCCACTCGTGTATCAGATCAAGGCCTACACCGCCGCCAAGTTCCCTGCGCGCACTGTAAATCGTCCGGTAATCAGCTCCTTTGCGCCAGTCCGGCAGATAGGAGGAACAGAGGCTCCGGACGGAAAAAATACGCTGCCCGGCAGCAATTTCCTTCATGGCGGCATAGACCCTGCTGTAGCGGAGCGGACATGCCACGTAGCAGACGGAACCGGGCTTCAGCTCCAGCGAGGAAAGCTCACGGGCTGTATCCTGAAACAGGGGCTTTTCGATGAACAGGTGCCGCGCATGGGGCACAAGGCTCCGGATCATCTCATAGTGCAGGATGGTCGGGTTGGTAACAAATGCAATGTCATAGTCATCCGGGAGCTGCCCGGCATCCGTCCAAACGTTACTAATCCGGGACGCAACGTCCGGCGGCAAAGGATTCTGTCCATGCCGGAGGGCATCAAACTGAAAAGGAATACCCCGTGTCTCAAGGATCGCGGACAGGTTCCTGACGTGGCGCTTCCCGATAGAACCGAGACCGGCAAAACACACTTTCAACATACTGACTCCGTTCCTCCCGCGGTAATGCCTTCCATCATATTAATCCAGCCGATGACAGCATCATCTTCGCTGAACGTATGCAGGGGCGGCACATCATGTTCAATGTAATCAAAGAAAGCCCGCACTTCCTGCAGGTAATCATCCTCGATGATGAAATCTGCATAGCGGGCATCATGTGCAACATTCCCCGCGGACGCGAGCGGGATGGGTTCCAGACGCTTTTCCTGCACATTGTACGCAGAAAAACTGTCCGGCGTACCGTTCCAGAAGATGTGGACGTTTTCGTTGAAGGTTTCAAAGGAATGGACGGCTTTCCGGGATGCAACGTCAACACAGAACATGCCGCTGTTACCGTTTTCGTGCATGATGGTAGCAAAGCAGACATCATCGTAGGGAAGATCCAGAGCAGTCGCTTTCTTCCGGCGGAATGAAATGTCTGTGATTTTTCCGTAGACTTTTGAAAGCCACGGCAATTCTATGGCAAAAATTTCGCGGCAGGCATTTGTCCTTGCATCTGCCACAAAGAAATTCTTGTAGCTCTCCCACGGATGCCAGTCCGGCAGGTACTGCCCGATGTGGTACAGGTACGACAGGTTCCGTTCAGAGCGCAGCATGTCCCGCAGGCGGGAAACCTCCCTGCTGTAAAGCGGCGTGGAAGAGAGAAAAAGCCTGGTGCCGCTGCTCCGGGAAAGTTCCATCAGCTCCCCGTAGCCGTCGTTGACAATGTTTATCTCCGTAAATACGTGCTCTTTATGCAGCAGGCAGTCTTTTATGATTGCATGGTGCGACAGCGGCGACGTACACACAAACACGCAATCCACCGTGCACTTTGAGCGCAGCTCGGTCATGTCCGCGCAGCATGGTATGCCCAGCTCCTCCGTGCACTGGCGGCGCCGGGCGGCATCCGTCTCTACGCCAAAAACAGTGTCTTTCCGTTCAAGGGACAGCAGCCTGATGCGGCGTTTTCCCATTGAGCCCAGCCCGATGACGGCTACATTCATTGCTGTTCCCTCCGGTTAAGGTTCTTTGCAAATTCCTGCACTTTCTTGAAATCTTCCGGCTTTCCGATATCAATCCAGTATCCGGCTATGGGGAACTGCGTAACTTTCAGATTATTTTTGATAAGCAGTTCTATCATGTCCGTGGAATGGAAGATGCGGTCCCGCGGAATCATATCGATGAGCGAGCGCTTGAATAAATATATTCCTGCATTTGCATAATAGTAGAAACTAGGTTTTTCCTGCATTCCGGTGACGGTACCGTCTTCCTTAAGAGAAAAAATGCCATAGGGAATATTCACGTTGTAGGGAACCCCGGCAACACACATATCGGCTCCGGACTCCACAAAGCTGAAATAAAATGCTTCCAAATTGATATTCGTAAAAAGGTCTGAATTCATCAGGAGGACGGTATCGTGCTGCCATGCCGGCACAAACTGCACAGCCCCCATGGTACCCAGAAACTGCGGCTCGTGGATGCAGGTAAAGCGGGCGGGAACGGTGCGGCTTTTTTCTGCAAAGTATGCTTCAAGCTGTCCGGCAAGGTAATTCACCGTGACATTAATGTCCGTGATGCCGTAATGCAGCAGGTTCTCCACGTTATATTCGATGATGGGCTTACCGTCAACCTCAAGCAGCGGCTTTGGTGTCTTGAGCGTAAGGGGCCGCAGCCGCTCGCCCTTCCCTCCTGCCATCAGTACGGCATCCACGGGAAGGAAGGATTTTCCGCCGGAAAAATCCACAATCCGGCTGAACGTCCCGTCGGGATTCAGTTCAGGGACATACTGGATGCCGAGTTTTTTAATTTTTTTCAGGAGCGCTATATCGGAGGCATCTTTGCGCAGGGAAATGAAATCCCGGTGCATGGCCTGCTCAACGGGAGCGTCCAGATTCCGTGCACGTATCAGGAAACGGCGGCAGTCACCGTCCGAAAGGGAACCGATGACCCGCTGCCCCTCATCGACAACAAAGAGCGTCCTGCTTCCCCTTGCCGGCAGGGAATCAATTTGCTGCAGGGCATCAAGAATGCTCCGCTGCTTCTGTATAAGGCTGCTGTTCACCGTCTGCAGCTCCTAGGAACGATAGCCGCTCGGAATGTTGACGACCCGGTCGGCAAACATCTGCGCGTTTTCCAGACTGCCGCACTGGCAGTCCCTGAACATATCGAGGGTGTTCATCAGTTCCCAGATGGGACGCGTCTGCACACCGTTGTCATTCGTCTCTTCAAGGAAGGCATCGCGTTCCTTCCTGCCGTCCAGAAGGATTGCATTGAACCAGAAATTGGACGTGCAGCCTTCAGGCTCATCGAACCAGCGCATGCCGGACCTGCCGGAAAAATAAGCCTTGTAAGCAAGAGCCGTCTCCCGCTTGTTTGCCAGAATTTTGTCGATGTACTCCAATTGAGCACAGCCGAGGGCGGCATTAAGATTCGGCAGCCTAAGGTTGTAGCCGATGGCATCATGGCGGAATTCCCAGCGGTGGGGAATTTTTGCCTGCGTCGTCAGATGTTTTGCCCGGCTGCCCAGTTCCTCGTCCTGGAACAGCAGCATGCCGCCGCCGCCGCACGTAATGGTTTTGTTTCCGTTAAAGCTCATGCATCCGATCAGGCCGAAGGTACCGGTCTGTTTTCCCCTGTAACGGCTGCCGATGCTTTCCGCAGCATCTTCAACAAGGGGAATGCACCATTCCCGGCACAGCAGCACAAGGTCGTCCAGCTTCACCGGATGCCCGAAGGTATGCATGGGAACAACAGCGGCAATGCGGCGGCCGGTTACTTTGTCTACGCAGGAACCGTCTTTAACGAGTGCGTGTGCCTCCAGCCACTGCCGCACGGCAGCGGGCGACAGTCCCATTGTTTCCTCGTCCACATCACAGAACACCGGCTGCGCATTGCAGTAGGCAATTGCATTTGCCGTGGCAATGAAGGTCAGCGGCTGCGTTATCACTTCATCTCCGGGCTGGACACCGGCAAGCTTAAGCGCCATAAACAGCGCCATGGTACCGTTCACACAGACAACTGCACGAGCAGCACCGGTGTAACGGGCTATATCCGCCTCAAAACGGTCAACATAGGCACCAACGCTGGAAACAAAGGTTGTATCGATGCAGTCGGCAAGATAGGCCTTCTCATTTCCCATAAAGACCGGAGCATGCAAGAGCACCGGATCATCATGCTTGTAAAGCTGCTTTATAAACTGAATTTCATCAGAATACATCATAATTTCATCTCACAATATAGAGGGCTGCCAAAAGCGGTGCTGCCAGACGTTTTTCCGGACAGCCGGCTCACATCTTTGAGTCAAGGGATTTGTGTTTTTCCTCAT
>CADCQA010000030.1 GCA_902803415.1 uncultured Spirochaetaceae bacterium
GCATCCTTAAGCAGCAGGTAGCCCGCCTCAAAGCCGCCCCCATAGAACATGCACATGACGGAAACCGCAAGGAACGGCCCCCCGGACGCATGCTCGCCCAGCACAAAAGAAAGCAGGAGCGACGCAATGCCAATCCACAGCACCGTCGAAACCTTTATGGCAAGCATTGAATACGAGCGCAGAATAACAATGAAACAGACGGAGGAAACCAGCGCTGCTCCCCCGCGCGCAAATATCGAAAACAGGGGATAGGTTACGGCATTCACCTGATGCTTGATGCCAAGGCTTTCCTTGCCGTGCCGGATGTTCAGGGGCAGGGTAAGGTTTGTGTCCCCGCTGAACAGCGCCACCAGGAAGGGGCAGATGCTTGCATACAGCACGCGGAACGGATGCGGGTCATGGCAAAGGAAGCGGAGGATGAGCGGATAGATGACAAGCGCCGTCAGCAGCAAATCCCCGGCAAGCAGCATAATCAGCGGCAGGTAGGTCTCGGCCTTTCTGAGGGCAATAAAACCGACCGTCCAGCGGCATGCAATGGCAACCATGCCCACGGCAAGCAGCTCCGTGAACAGGCTCATCACAATGTAGCAGACCTTGCTCATGGAATCAAAAAATCCCATCGCCTGCTTGGAACCGGTCTGGTCGTCCGCGGCGCCCGCACCGGCAAGCCCCGCAAGCACAAAACACGGCAGCAGGTAGCTTCCCTGCAGCAGCGCCTCAAAGCCGGAATACGGAAAAACCATGGAAATCAGGGACTGCAAATCCAGCGAAGGAAGTTCCCCGGCCTTCTCAATAGTTATGGGAATGCGGGGCAGGCGGATAAAAAGCGCAGATGCCAGCCCGATGGTCACAAGCAGCACAGAAGAGAATATAATCGTGGAGAACGTCAGGACACCGGTCTTGAGCATAGTGCGCGTGTCCCGCAGCTTAAAGCAGGCAGTTGCAATGGAAAAGAAAAGCAGGGGCATGATGGTGTACCTGCCAAAGCGGACGACAATGCTGATCACAAAATCAAGCACCGCCTGGGACTGATCGCCGGACGGCGGCAGGAGCACTGCAAATGCCACGCCAAGCGCAATACCAAGTAAATATTTTAACCAAATCCTCATACTGGCTCCAATTTTGAAACTTGCTCCAGTATAGCAGGTTGCACACGGTTTGCAAAGAGATGGGAGCTGTGCTATACTGGAGTAATGGCAAAAACAATACTCTTAGCAGGCAAGGAAATGCCCGCCGGAAGCAAATTTGCCGACGGGCTTGCACTCAGCGGACGCAACGTTGCAGTGACTGGGCCGGAGCAGGATTCCGGCAGCGGCGCGCAGGATGCTTCCCGGCAGCTGGACACGGCTTCCGGCACCTATGTTATCGAATGGCACCGCACGTCTCCTGTTTCCTCCCGCTCACTGATACTGGGCACCGAGGCAGCTTTTGACGCGATGGACGAAGCCGTGCTCTATTTTGACGAAGAATGGTATGCCTCCCTGGCAGCCGCGCCGTCGGTAGAAGAATGCCTGCGCTGCTGCGACGAGCTGATTTTTCCCTATCAGTGCCTTGCACTTGAAGTGCTTTCCCGCTTTGAGAAGAAGAACACGTCCGGGCTGCCGGGCAACCTTGTCTTCCTGCTGAAGGAAAGCCCCTGCATTGCGGACACGCTCCGTTCCCCCGCGCGCAACGGCGTAAGCGCCATTGCATCCCCGGTGATTGCCGCTGCAGCCGCTGCCTTCACTGCATTTGCAGAGAACATTGCAGTGCAGTACGGAAACCAGAGTTTTGTAAACATCCTGCTCGTGCGCGGTGACCGCAGCACGGACATTGTGGCAAGCGACGTGGAGCTTGCAAAGTGGCTGGGCTCATACCTTCAGGCTGTGGAGGACAACGCCCAGAAATTTTCTGCAAAAAAATCCCTGGGCTGGCTGAAGCCGGGCGCAAAGCCTTCGTCCGGGAATTTCTTCTCTTTTGGAAAGCGGTAATATGAGCGGCGGAATACCTTTTGTCTACGAATGTCTCTTCAAGATTAGCGTAAGCATAATCTGCGGCAGCGTGCTCGGCATTGAGCGGAAAAAAAGAAATCATTCCGTGGGAATGCGGACACTCATCCTTATCTGCGCCAGCTCCACGCTGCTTGCAATCCTTTCCTACTACATGGTCGAAATGGAAACCGGCAAGGGCTTCCCCGGCGGAGACCCAACCCGTATCGTCGCCGGTGTGGTAAGCGGCATCGGCTTCCTGGGCGGCGGCGCCATCATGCATCAGGGACTGAACATCAAGGGCCTTACTTCCGCCGCCATCATCTGGACGGCCTCCACGCTGGGGCTGTGCATCGGCGCCGGCATGTACATTCAGTCCGGCGTTGTGCTCATCATCGCGGTATTCCTGCTCGTCATCCTGGGCAAGGTCGAAGAGCGCCTGTTCCCGGCAGGCAAAAGCAAAACCCTGCACCTTGTTTTTGATGACGGCAACGTGGACATCTCACGCGTAAAGGAAACCATTGAGCGCTACGGCTTTATCGTCAACGACCTGAACATGAGCCACGTGATAGCAACAAAGCAGATAATCCTGCGCTACCTTGTAAAGGC
>CADCQA010000031.1 GCA_902803415.1 uncultured Spirochaetaceae bacterium
CCCTTGAAGCCAAGGAAGGCAAGGCTGAGCAGCCCTGCGGAAACAAAGAGAATCGGCGTGCCCTTAAAGGCCGCGGGAATCTTTGCCGTCTTGATTTTGCCGCGCACGCCGGACATAATCACCATGCTCAGCAGGAAGCCGCCGGCGGAACCCAGCGCGTACACGATGCTTTCCAGGTAGTTGTAATTCTTGCTGATACAGTTAATTGTGATACCCAGCACCGCGCAGTTCGTCGTGATGAGCGACAGGTAGATGCCCATCGAGCTGTAGAGCGACGGCGCAGATTTTTTAAGGTAGAATTCAACCAGCTGCACAAGCGATGCAATCACCAGGATGAAGAAAATCGTCTGCAGGAACTGCAGCCCCAGCGGCACCATCACAAAGTTGAAGAGCGGCCAGGTGACCAGCTCTGCCAGCATGATGACGAAGGTCGTTGCAAGCCCCATGCCCGTTGCCTTGCCGGTTTCGCTCGTCATGCCGATGAAGGGGCAGATGGCGAGGTACTGGACAAAGACCACGTTGTCTATCAGTAATGATTTTATGAAAATTTTAAGCAAATCTGTCATTTCGCAGCCTCCTGCTTAGCCTTGCGCGCGTTCTGCAGCGCCTGGTTCGCCGCCGCAATGACGCCGAACACGATGAATCCGCCCGGCGCGCTGTTCAGGATGCCGATACGGTAAGCCTCCGGGATGACGGTGAGCTGCGCCGCAGTCCCGGTAAGCAGCGTGCCGTTGCCCAGCAGTTCGCGCACAAGCGCGATGAGCACCAGCACAATGGTGTAGCCCACGCCCATGCCAAAGCCGTCAAGGGCGGCAGCGCCCACAGAATTCTTGGAGGCAAAGGCTTCCACGCGCCCCATGATGATGCAGTTCACAACGATGAGCGGCAGGAAGACGCCCAGCGCGCTGTAGAGTGCCGGAACAAACGCCTGCAGCACCAGCTGCACGATGGTGGTAAAGGCCGCGATGATGATGATGAACACCGGCAGGCGGATGGAAGCAGGAATGTGCTTCCGGAACAGGCTGATGACGATTTCGCTCATCACAAGAACGAATGTCATGCCGGCGCCCATGCCCAGCGCGTTGAATATGCTCGTGGTCACGCCAAGTGCGGAGCAGAGCCCTATGTTCAGTATAAGAAGGGGATTCTCCAGGAGGATGCCCTTCGCGAACGTCTGTATCTTAGTCATTGCCGTGCTCCTTCAAAACCGCCGTAAGGACTGCGGTACCGTCTTCCAGCAGCGCTGCGACGCCCCGGCTCGTGATGGTAGCGCCGGAAATTGCGTCAAAGGTGGAACCGGCAACAAATCCGTCTGCCACCTTCTTGCCGGTAAACTGCCCGTAGAACGTGCGCCCGCCGGAAACCGTAAAGTTGGGGTCGCTCGCCTTGGAACCGAAGCCGGGAGAATCAGTGTTCTCCAGGAACTGTACGCCGGTAACCGTGCCCTGTACGTCCACGCCTATCATGATGCGCGCGTGGTCATAGGTGGGGCCGCTTATCTGGACAACGCCGCCGATGACCTTGCCGCCGGCCTTGGCGAGCTTAACGGCTTCCACGGTGGAAGCGCTGCCGGGTGCAGTGCTGCAGGCAGCGGGGTCAAGCGTCACAAAGTCTTCTGCCTGCGCAATCACCGTGCGCATTGCCTCGTTTGCCTTGCGCTCGTTGTTGGCGGCGATGACCGGGGAAGTAATATTGTTCACGACGGCGAGCACGGTGCAGGATGCGACCGCGTATGCCGCCAGTATAAGCCCCAGCTTTATCATGGAGCCGATGCCTTCTTCCTTCTTCTCCGTGCTCATTTTGCCTCCTCCTTTGCCGCAGTGCGCGTGTCAAAGTCCATGACGGTTTTGCCCGGCACATCGCAGTGGCGCGCGCGGGAACCGTAGCCGTACTTGCGCGACGTCAGGCGGTTCAGGAAATGCGTGGTGGTGTTCATGATAAGGATGCTGAACATCACGCCTTCCGGGTAGCCGCCGAAGCGCCGGATCAGGAATGTTATGAGGCCGCAGCCAAAGCCGAAGACGAGCCGGCCGGGTTTTGTGACCGGTGCAGTGGCATAGTCGGTGACCATGAAGGTGGCGCCGAAGAGCACACCGCCGGTCAGCAGCGCCATCACGACGTCGGCACCGGCACCGGAAAGGCCCCTGCCGGCAGCAAGCGCGCTGACAAAGGTACCAGCAGCCACGGTTGCCACCATTGCCACCGGCGCGCGCCAGTCGATGATGCGCATGGCAAGCAGGAAGAGGAACGACAGCAGGATGAGCAGCACGGAGGTTTCGCCGATGCAGCCCGCGCGGTTGCCGATAAAGTATTGAACGAAATTGAAATCGTCAGCGCTCAGGGTACCCGCTCCAATCTGGCTGAGCACCGTCGCAGAGGACACGGCATCGGGAGCATGCGGTTCCGCCCATGTGCTCATGAATGCACCGAAGCTGATGACCATAAAGCCGCGGCCCGTAAGCGCCGGGTTAAACACATTGGCACCAATGCCGCCGAATATGCCCTTGGCAATGACGACGGCAACAAAGGCACCGATGACCACCATCCACGCAGGGACGGCGGAAGAAACGACGAGCGCAAGCAGCACGCCCGTAACCGCCGCAGAAAGGTTAGAAACCGTAATTTTCTGGCGGCTGATTTTCTGGAACAGCGCCTCGAAGGCAACACAGCTTGCCACGGAAACAATGAGCGTTACCAAGGCCCGCAGCCCGAAAATCATTACGCCGTATATGCATTCCGGCAGCAGCGCGATGAGCACCGCCGCCATAATCTGCTGCGTATTCTGCCCCGCCGTAAAGTGCGGGCTGGAAGACAGGAATACTCTGTTGGATGTATCGCTCATTTTGTTCCTCCGTTGGCAGCAGCAGCCTTTGCGCGCGCCGCAGCCATCTGTTCGCGGACAATCTGCTTGCCCAGCCGGAAGCGCTGCACGAGCCGTATGTCCGCCGGGCAGACATAGGCGCAGCAGCCGCATTCAATGCAGTCCATCAGTCCGAACTGCTTTGCATCCTCAACGTCGTCCGCATCAAGCGCGCGCGACATCATTACGGGCGTCAGGTGCATGGGGCAGGCCCCCACGCATTTGCCGCAGCTGATGCACTGCCCTTCGTCCGTAAGATAGGTTTCTTCCGCAGTAAGGAAAGTAACGCCGCTCGTTCCCTTTGCAACGGGGAATGCCGCGGACGGCATGGCAAAGCCCATCATCGGGCCGCCGCTGATGATTTTTGCGGTTTTTCCTTCTATTATATTGAATGCTTCCGGCATCAGGTCGCTCACAAGCGTGCCGACCGGAACGCGCAGGTTGCACGGTTTTTCCACCGCGCCGCCGGAAATGGTAAGGGCGCGCTCAATAAGCGGCTTGCCCAGACGGAACGCATCGCTGATGGCACAGACCGTGCCCACGTTGCAGATAATTGCGCCCGCGTCGGCAGGAAGCTTGCCCGCCGGGATTTCCACGCCAAGCAGCGCGTCCACAATGTTCTTCTCACAGCCCTGCGGGTACTTGGTTTTGACCATCTCTACGCGCATGTCATCGCCGTAGCCCTTCTTCTGGATTTCGGCCTCAAGCGCCGGGCGGACGTGCGCCTTGTTCGTCTCCAGCGCAATGATTCCCAGCGCGCCGGTAATCTTCAGGACAATGGCCAGACCGTCAATAACTTTGTCCGCCTGTTCCTGCAGGGTGCGCTCGTCAACCGTCAGGTAGGGTTCACACTCCGCTGCATTCAGCAGCACGTAGGTGATTTCCTTGTCCGGCGGCGGGCTGAGCTTAACGTGCGTGGGGAACGACGCCCCGCCCATGCCGACAATGCCCGCATCACGGATGCGCGCAACAGCGTCCTTCGCCTCGCAGGTAAAGGGGTCGAGCGGCGGCATGTAGTCGGTTTCAGCAGAACCGTCGGACTCAATGACGATGCACGGCACCTCCTGGTTGCCGGTCACAAGGCAGTTCTGAATTTTCTTTACTTTGCCTGAAATTGATGCGTGTACCGGGGCGGACATAAATGCATCGCTCTTTGCGATGAGCTGTCCTTTCTTCACACTGTCACCCACCTTGACGAGCGGCGTATTGGGCGCGCCCCCCATGGTGACAGGTATTGTCACCGTCCGGGATGAGGGAAAGGCATCAGTGACAGGGCACTGGCTGCTCAGCTCCTTCATCTCCTCAGGGTAGATTCCCCCCTTGAATGTGTGCGTTCTCATAAAGTAGACTCCTTTTTTGCACAGCCTTTTTTTCTCTTTTCTTAACAATTCTTTATTATAGCACAACAATCCGCAGATTACTAGGGCAGATTTTGCCGGACACTATTTCCAGGAGAAAAAAATAGACCTGTTCTGAAACTGAAGTTTCCGAACAGGTTTAATATCTGCATTGCGGGGGGTTGTGTTTTCTGCTATCATGGGACCATGAATTCCAAGCCGATTACGACCATAACCCCCACGCCGTGCACGTGGAAGCGTCTGCTGCTGGTAATAGCGGGGGCGCTCATCATGGCGGTGAACCTGAACACCTTTGTGTATGCAGGGGAGCTGTTTCCCGGCGGCTTTGCCGGCGTCTCCCTGCTGGTGCAGCGGACGGTGCTCAAGTTCTGCGGGGTGCAGGTGCCCTACTCCGCCCTGTATCTTGCGCTCAATGCATTTCCCGTGTACATCAGCTTCCGTTACATCGGCCGCCGCTTTACGCTCTATTCCGTGCTCATGATTGTGATTTCATCCCTGCTTGCCGACGTGATTCCTTCCTACGCGCTTACGGACGACGTGCTGCTCTGCGCGGTTTTTGGCGGCATGATGAACGGCTTTGCGGTGGTCTGCTGCCTTTTTGCGGACGCAACCAGCGGCGGCACGGATTTCATTGCCATCTACTTTGCCGAGCGCCGTGGCCGCGACATGTGGAATGTTATCTTTGCCGGCAACTGCATTGTGCTTGCTGTTGCCGGGCTGCTTTTCGGCTGGAACAGCGCCCTGTATTCCATCATTTTCCAG
>CADCQA010000032.1 GCA_902803415.1 uncultured Spirochaetaceae bacterium
GCAAAACTGAATTCGACGGCTTTGCTGCCTTTCTGCTCCCATGCGCTCAGCACCAGCGTTTGTTTTGCGCCGGTCTGGGAATTCAGGGCTTCTGCCGGGGAATTTTCCGCAGTGCGGAATGCAATTCCCTTGAAACTCACTTGAAACTGGTTTTTGAGTGAGACATTGTTGTTTTTATCTTCAGTCTGGGCAAGCGTTATATGCATGTCGCCAATCGTTCTGGATATGACGCTTTCTGTCTTAAATTGAAGTATGAAAATGCCGACAATGAGAGCGGCGTAGAGGACGGTGAGTCCGAAAAACTTTATAACAGGATGTTTACGCATATTTTGTATATTTTATCTATTAAAAGTACAAAATGCAATAGAGGAGTTCCAAAAGTCTGCTTTTGGGGCTCTGCAACACAGAGAAAGATATTTTGTGGGGATTTATGAAAAAATTAAAGAAACGCTCTGGGATTCTTGTCCGCGCTGTCTGCGTTGCGGCCGTTGCTTTTCTGGCCTGTTTTGCCGGATATGCTGCCGGGACAGGGGTGCTTCCGCTGAATACCATTGAGGATGTGGCGCCGGAAGCGCCGTCTTTTTCAAAGAATGACTTTGTCGGCAGCCTGCAGGAGGCGCTGCGCACGGGTACCATCAGCGACGCCCTCAGCCTGTACGGCTCCCTTCCCGCCGATTATGCGGAAGACACCGACCTGCTCCTGCTTAAAGCTTCCCTGCTCATAAGCGACAGCCGCTTTGACGATGCAAAGAAAATCTGTACGGCGCTGAATGCAAAGGATGCATCCAACACGGATGCAATAGAGCTGCTTGCCTACATTGCAAAGCTTCAGGGCAATTCCGCGGAGCGCACCAAGCAGATAAAGCTGCTTCTTGCCAAGGATGCCTACAATCCTGCTGCCAACATGGAGCTTGCCCAGGATTATTTTGACAACAAGAACTATACGCAGGCCCGCCTTTACTACAAAAAGGCGCTTGTCCGGGAGCCGGACAACGAAGATGCGCTCTTTGGCCTGGGGCAGTCAGATTATTTTTTGGGAGCAAAGGATTCCAGCAAGGACAAGGAAGCAGAGGAAACTTTCAGGAAAATCCTTGAAAAGGATCCGGCCTATGCGCCGGCCTATTCCTATCTGGGCAAAATCGCATCTGCCAACAATGAATACCGGCGTGCAAGCGAGCAGATAAAGAAAGCGATAGAGATTGACCCGACGAACTATGATTATTTCATGGATTACGGAACATACGAGCGCTATCTGGGGCACTATGAGGTTGCGGAGGAGGCGTGGACAAAGGCCATCTCCATCCAGCCGGATTATTTCCTTGCCTATGCGTACCGCGCGGGCCTCTACGACGAGCAGGACAAGTATGACCTTGCGCTCCTCGACTATGAAAATGTGCTTAAGTACAATCCGCAGTATTATTTTGCCAACGAAAGCATCGGGGTGCTTGCCATTCATCAGAAGCAGTGGAAGAAGGCTCGGCTTGCCTTTGAAAAATGCATGGAGATGGACAAAACCGGCAATATCTCGTACCCGCTCATGGTAACGTACTGCTATTATATGGAAAAAGACAAGCTGGGAGCAAAGAAATTCAGCGACAAGGTGCTGCGTAAGCTTGACCGCAATTCCATCGACTACGCAATGCTGCGTGTTTTCCACGATGAAGCCGGTGAAATGCCGCTTCCCCAGAAAATCAACGCCATCGACAACAGCAACAAAAAGGGAAAAATGTACTTTTACCTTGGCTTGTTCTACGATATGTTCGGGGGCATCGAGGCTGCCAAGCAGTTCTATACCAAGGTTGTGGACATGAAGAGTCCTATGTTCTTTGAATACCGTCTTGCTGAATGGAGAATGGAAGCTGATGCCGGCTCAATCAAAACAAACTGAAGTCACCCTGAACCTTGCGGGGCGCACTATTGTGCTCGTGGGCACGGCCCATGTTTCCGAGCTGAGCGTGAAGGAAGTTTCCGAGGCTGTGGAAAACCTGCAGCCGGATACGCTTGCACTGGAGCTTGATGATAAGCGCCTTTCCAATCTGGAGAATCCGGATGCATGGCGCGAGATGGACATCATCAAGGTGCTGCGCGATAAAAACGGCTTCCTCATGATGGCGAACATCATTCTTTCTTCTTTCCAGAAGCGCATGGGGGCGCCCATGGGCGTAAAACCCGGCGATGAGATGCTGGCCGCGCTCAATGCTGCCCGCAGCCGCGGCATTCCCTGCGAAATGGTTGACCGCCCTATTTCCGTAACGCTTCGCCGTGCCTGGATGAAGAGCAGTCTTATGGGAAAGTGCAATCTTCTTGCGGTGCTGCTTGCCAGTGCATTTTCGCACGAGGAAGTGTCCCCGGAGCAGATAGAGCTGCTGAAGCAGAGCAATGAAATGGATAGCCTGATGGCGGAGCTTTCGGAAAGCCTTCCGGCGATAAAGGAAGTGCTCATCGATGAGCGTAACCGTTATCTTGCTTCCCGAATCTGGGCGTGTTCCGGCTCAAAAGTTCTTGCCGTGCTGGGCGCGGGGCATTTGCCGGGCGTAAAAGAGCATTTGGAAAAAATTGCTGCCGGAGAAGCCGGAACGGACTGTTCCGACATCGACAGTGTTCCTGATAAGTCAATGCCTTCCAGGCTTGCCGGCTGGATTATCCCGGTGTGTATCGTGGCGCTGATTGCGGCCGGTTTTGTTATCGGAGGGGCGCAGCGCGGCTGGAACATGCTGGGCGCCTGGGTCCTGTGGAACGGTCTGCTTGCTGCTGCCGGTGCCCTGCTGGCGGGTGGTCACCCGGTTGCGGTGCTGGTCTCTTTTGCGGGGGCACCGTTTACTTCCCTGTGCCCCTTTGTTGGCATCGGCATCGTGTCGGGAATTGTTCAGGCGCTGGTCTGTAAGCCTAAGGTTGCCGACATGGAGGCGCTGCAGGAAGATGCTGCGTCTGTGCGGGGCTTCTACCGCAACAGGATTCTCCGCACCCTGCTTGTGTTTGTCCTTTCATCGTTGGGCAGCAGCGTGGGAACCTTTGTTGCCGGTGCAAGCTTTGTAAAGGTGCTGGCTTCTTTGTTCGGCAAAATAGTGGCTCTGTTCCGGCAGTGATGCTGCCGGTAAATGCAGCGGGAAACAATTAAAGCTTTGTTTCCCCCGCCCGGCGCTTCCTGTTTTACGGCTTTCTTACTTTGCGAATAAAGCCTTTACCAGGGATTTTATGTCTGATACATCGGTCACACCGGCTGTTTTTTCCGGTGCGATGACCCGTGAAAAACCAAGTTCCTTTGCCGTCTTGATGCGCTGCTTCAGCTTTGTGACCGGGCGGATTTCTCCTGCAAGGCTTATTTCCCCCACCACGACAGTTTCTTCCGGCAGGGGAATATCTGTGCGGGCTGAATACAGAGCCGCGGCCACTGCTGCGTCTATGGCGCTTTCCGTCAGGCGGACACCCCCGGCAACATTGATGTATATGTCCTGGTCGCTGAATTTGATGCCGGCGCGCTTTTCCAGCACTGCCGCTACCCGGCTGACCCGCGCGCTGTCTACGCGGTCGCTGTAGACCCGGTTTACTGCAGCCTTTGCCGGGATGGTTAGGGCCTGCACTTCTACCACAAAAACCCGGCTTCCTTCAAAGACCGGCACGCATGCAATTCCTGCCGGGGTGCCGCCTTTGCGCCTTGTCAGGAACAGTGTGCTGGGATCTTCCACGGCTTTCAGTCCGTCCTGTTCCATCTGGAAAATCCCCAGTTCGTCTATGGAGCCAAAACGGTTTTTCATCGCCCGCAGAAAGCGGACTTCATCTTCGGTATTGCGCTCAAAGGAAATGACGGTGTCGACCATGTGCTCAAGGCTCTTGGGGCCGGCAATCATGCCGTCTTTTGTTACGTGTGCAGTCATGAACAGCACGCTGTCGCGCTCCTTCACCCAGCTGATAAGCTCGTTGGCACAGTACTTGAGCTGATTTACCGTGCCGGGAACGATGCCCGCCTGCACGGAATACACTGTTTGTATCGAATCAATGATGACTGCGGCCGGCGCAAGGCTGTCAAGGGCATCCAGTATATCTTCAAGGCGCAGCGTGCAGAGGATTTCTACTGCATCCACCGCAAGACCGAGCCTGACGGCGCGCCCCTTAATCTGCGAAGCTGATTCTTCCCCGGACACGTACAGTATTCTGCCAAGGTTTTTCCGGGCAAGGAACGATGCCGCCGTCTGGATAAGCAGCGTTGATTTTCCGATGCCCGGCTCTCCGCCGATGAGTATGGCGCTCCGCTTGGTTGCGCCGCCGCCGAGCACGCGGTCAAATTCGGTGTTCCCGGTGGAAATCCTTTCTTCTCCCTGTACGTCAATCCTCCCCATCGGTACAGGTTTTGCCTTTACTGCCGTTCCGTCTGCTTTCAGGGCTGCGCCTGCCGCATTCGGGTCGCTGATGCATTCTTCAAGGGTGTTCCATTCCCCGCACTGCGGGCAGCGTCCCAGCCAGCCGGGCTGCGTGTATCCGCAGCTTGAACATTTGTATACGATAGAGCCTTTTTTTCTTGCCATCTGTGTTCTCCTCTGCCAGTCCCGGCTTACAGCCGCTCTGAGATTTTGGGATTTCGTGTGCGTTTAGTAGGCGACGGCATCTGTCTCTGCATCGCCGCCCTCTATGCGGATGAATACATCGTTCGGCAGGCATGCCGCCCATTCCCCGTTGCGAAAAACCGGACCGGACTGCACGCAGGTTTTGTTGGGGCAGGGGGAATCGGAAAAGCAGGCCTTTCCGTCTTTTACCGTTATGATTGAAGTGCCCGCCCGCCCGGCTGCCTTGTATTCCCCGTCTGTGTCCAGCGGATATATGTATTCACCTTCCGGCGTGGTGATGACAAGCTGCGGGCTTCCTTCTTTTTTGCCAAGGGAAAGGGCTGCAGCTGCCACCGCCCCGGCAAAAATCAGCAGCAGCACAAAATCCATCCACTTTGCATAGATTTTTTTCATGCGTACAGTCTACTTTTCTTTTGCATTAATTGCAATTGCCCGCAGGTAATTTGAAATTCTCCCGGAGTTTTACGGAACAATGATTCCGCCGTGGAAATGGAGTTCGTAAATTTTTTTGTCCAGATAGAAAATATCTTCATAGCCCTGGAACCATTCAAAGTCGCCGTCAGTTTTACATTGATAGGTGTAATCGCCCTGCCGGAAAATTTCAGGCCCGCGGAACGGACTTTCTGCCGGAACTTCAAAAAGCGCGGCCTTTAAAAAATCACCGGAAAACGATTCCCCGATTACCCTGCCATAATAATTCATTGACCACACAGGCACTTCGTCCTGCCACACGGCTTCTTCGCCCGAAAATTTCTGGCCGCCAAGGTAGCTGTCGATATACAGAAGACTGCCTTCCTGGAACCGTAAATCGTGGGACGCCGGGCGGGATGGTTCGCATTCTGCACCGTGCCCTGCATACGTATGCTGCTTTGCCCTGAGCAGGAACGAAACAAGTTCCGCTTTTTCGGGCGTTCCGTTTGTGCCTTTCTTCAGGGAAATATTGCATTCGTCATCGTTCCGCACGATTCTATCGATGGGAATGTGATACAAGTTGCTTAATGCAATAAGGGCATCAAGTTCCGGGATTGCAAGCCCGTTTTCCCATTTGCTTACGCTCTGCCGCGTAATGTTAAGCCTGTCTGCAAGTTCTTCCTGCGAAAATCCGTTCTGCTTCCTCAGGAAACTGAGTTTTTCACCTAAAATCATTTCAAACCTCACAGAACGCATTGTACCGCGGCCTGCGGTATATTCCCACCATTTTTAGTTTGCAGGAATGTAACGCCTGCTTTGCAACGTTTTACAGAAGCTTTTCAATCCATTTCGCAACGCCGTCATCCTCATTGGAAAGGCATATTTCATTTGCAATTTGTTTTACCTCGTCAATTGCATTCTGCATGGCGATTCCCCTGCCGCATAATTTCAGCATTCCGATGTCGTTGAAGTCATCGCCGAATGCAGCAATGGTTTCCGGCGGCAGATGCAGGTGGGCGCACAGTGTTTCTATTGCCTTTTCTTTTGTTGCGCCTTTTTTGCTCAGCTTATACCACGGAATGTCAGAGAACGGGAGCATGTCGATTTTTTCAATTCCAATGCTCGAAGCAATTTTTTCAACGGCGGCTTTATCAAGCGTTTCAATGCACATCTTCATGCCGGGTTCGGAAAAATCAGAAAAGTCATTGAACGTCCAGAATTTGTCGCCCAGCGCTTCCTTTGAATTTGAATACAGGCCGCTTTCATTGTCAACAGAAATCACTGTGTTTTCCCCAAGGACAGCAAATGTTGCCTGTATGAGCGTACGTATTTCTTCAACGGAAAATTCGCAGGAATATATTTTTTTGCCGTTGCAGAGTACCAGGCCGCCGCCGTTGGCAATAAAAACATCCGGTGAAATTCCGTCCAGAAATTTTGTGGCATTTACCAGCGCCCGCGCTGTGGAAATACCAAAGAGCGTGCCTTTTTCCTGCAGCTTTGCAATCGTTTGTTTTGTGAACGCAGAAATTGATTTGTCATTGTGGAAGAGCGTTCCGTCCAGGTCGGAAAGTATCAGTTTATAATCGTTCATCAGTGTATCATTCCTTCTATATAAGAGTTTGCTTTTGCAGAAAGCTGCATCCAGCCGGGCTTGAAACCTGAACGGATTGCATTCCTTACCGATTTTATGTTTGACCATGCTGCGCAGTAAAAAGGAATTTTTCCGTGTTCAAAAATTTCTTTGGCAAGCCGGTTGGTGATGACGGACGCAATGCCGTTGCGGCGGTATTCGGGAAGTACATCCACGCCAATCTGCCAGAAATTTTCTGCATCGGCGGAACTGCCCGCAAATCCGACCAGCGTACCCTTGTCATAGGCGCCTATGCCAAGCACGTCAAGGTTGCGGCGCTTTTCGCACAATGCATTGCTCCATTGCGCCGTGTACAGTCCTTCAAAATCCTTTTGGGAAAGCACCCTGAGTTCATATGGAAAATGTGACTGCTCCACCTCTTTTGCCAGCGCCATGATTTTGTCTGCATCAGGAAGAAAATATTCTGCCATGAAGCAGACGCGCGAATCTGTCTTTGCAAGCAGCTCATTCAGTTTGTACAGAAAGGGAGTTTCAAACCACTTGTACATGTCCTGAGAATTAATCAGCGCTTTAAGTTCCGGCAGCAGGTCTGCGCGGGCAGAAACAACAACGTTGTTCCCGTAGGATGTCAGGTCGCACACGAGCGGCAGTGCAAGGTAGCGGTGGGCACGTTCATTCGGCACGGATTCGCAGAACACATTTTCGCTGCGCAAAAAATCTTCCGGACTGCAGTTTGAATCAAAGGCCGACTGTTCCATTGCGAGCCTGATGATTGTGGAGTTGTCTGGCTGTATCATAGTCTCAGTATAAATTCTATTCGGCGTTTTAGCAAGCAAAATTGTATTTGTGCGCGGAGCGGATTCCCCTTGCATGTGACGCAGCATGCAATTACGCTGCTTCCAGAACGCTGTTCACTTAGAAAGTTCCGCAATTGACTTTCTTCATAAAACATGCAAGTATGAATTGTAAGCAGGAAGGAGATAGCGTGATGCAGATAAAGACAATATCTGATGAAGCTGAAAAAAAGAAAATCGCACGGACAATTCTGGAGGAGCTGCCGGAATGGTTTGAAGTTCCCGAAAGCCGTGAAGAACATATAGCAAATAGTGAAGGAAAATTATTTTTTGCCGCATTTGAAGATGATGCGCCCGTTGGTTTCCTCTACTTGAAGCAGACTGGTGAAAAAACTGTGGAGCTTGCGATTATGGGCGTGCTCAAAACGTTCCACCGCAGGGGTATCGGCAGAAAACTCTTTGAGGCTGCAAGGGACTGCGCCGTGAACCGCGGCTATGAGTTCATGCAGGTAAAGACTGTTCAGATGGGAATGTACGAGGATTATGACAGGACGAACCTGTTTTACCGTTCTGTGGGGTTCAAGGAGTTTGAAGTTTTCCCGATGCTGTGGGACAAGGATAATCCCTGCCAGGTATATGTGATGAAATTACCATAAGCTGTCCGGAATGCGCTACCGGCAGGGGATTCCTGCCTGTTCCCGGCAGCTCCGAAAAAGGCCGCTCTCTATGAATATACTTTTTACGATTGATTTGAAAAATTATAATCCTGAATGGAAGCGTTCGGAACGTCCTTCGGTTCGGGCAGTCATCAGGGCAGACGATGACAGGCTTGCGCTTGTGTATGCCAAGAAAGCGGGCTACTACAAGTTTCCGGGCGGCGGCATCAACGCTGATGAAGATAAAATTGCGGCGCTTGTCCGCGAAGTCATGGAGGAAACTGGTCTTGCTGTTCTGCCCCAGACCGTGCAGGCGTATGGGCTTGTGCACCGCTGCCAGAAATCCGATATGTTTCCGCAGACAATTTTTGTGCAGGATTCCTTTTACTATTTTTGCGATGTCAGCCGGGAGGGTGGCGGCCTTACCGTACACCAGCAGCAGCTTGATGACTATGAAGCCGATGCCGGATTTGAACTGCGCACGGTCAGCATAAAAGATGCTGTTGCTGCAAACCGTGCCTATTGCGGCACCGGCGCTTCTGACTTCACCATGATTGCCCGCGATACCCGCGTGCTTGAAATGCTGTGCGGCATGGAACCGGAAGCTTCCTGCGGCATCGCGCTGAAAGTGGTGGCCGCTGATGAAATACCTCTTTTGCACCAGATGCAGATAGAAGCTTTTTCCGGCCTGCTGCAGAAGTATCAGGACTATGATACAAACCCCGGCGCAGAAGCTGTTGAGAGAATTGTGCAGCGCTATGAACAGCCGTGGTCGCAGTATTATTTTATTGTTGACGGCACGGAAAAAGTGGGGGCTATCCGCATTGTGGATATGAGGGACGGCAGCCGGAAACGGATTTCTCCGCTTTGGATTATGCCGGAATTCCGGGGCAGGGGCTATGCGCAGCAGGCAATCCGTGCCGCAGAAAAAATCTACGGCGCTGACAACTGGAGCCTGCACACAATCCTGCAGGAAAAAGGCAACTGCCACCTGTATGAAAAACTGGGCTATCATCAGACAGGGGAATGCCAAAAAATAAACGAGTGCATGGATCTTGTCTGTTACGAGAAAAATTAAACTGCGGTTCCCGCCGCAGGCATCGCTCCCCGCGAGCAGCCTAGCCTTTTTTATGCGAAATCTGCTATACTGTTTCTATGGAAAATGGCGGAGTGAAAAAAGGGCTGGTGCTTGAAGGCGGGGCAATGCGCGGAATGTTCAGTTCCGGTGTGCTCGATGTCTTTATGGAAAACGGCGTTACGTTTGACGGCGCTGTTGGTGTTTCGGCGGGAGCTACGTTCGGATGCAATTTTAAGTCCCGCCAGATTGGACGGGCAATCAGGTATAATAAACGTTTTTCCCATGACTGGCGTTACTGTTCACTCCGCTCCCTGATATTTACCGGCGACCTGTATGGCGCTGATTTCTGTTACAATAAAATTCCGAACAGCCTTGATGTTTTTGATCTTAAAGCGTACCGCGAAAATCCCATGGACTTTTATTGTGTTGCTTCTGACTGCATGACCGGCAAAGCTGTTTACAAAAAACTGGAGACCTGCGATGCGCACGATCTTACCTGGATGCGCGCCAGTGCTTCCATGCCGCTTGCAAGCCGTGTTGTTGCTGTTGACGGCTATAAGCTCCTTGACGGGGGAATGACGGATTCCATTCCGCTGAAATTTTTTGAAGGAATCGGCTACAACCGCAACGTTGTGATTCTGACGCAGCCCCGCGATTTCCGCAAGGAACCGGCAGCATTCATGGGGCTGATGAACATAATGCTGCGGAAGTACCCCCTGATTGTTGAAGCGATGAAAAACCGGGCGCGCGTTTATAACGAGGAAACTGCGGATGTGTTTGCAAAGGCTGCGCGCGGGGAAGTTTTTGTCATCTGCCCTGAACGCCCGCTTGGTATCAGCCGGACGGAAAAGAATCCTGATGAACTCCAGCGCGTGTATGACGAAGGGCGGCGGGTTGCCGCAAAACTGCTCCCGGAACTCAAAGCTTTTCTTGGGCAGGCATAACTGCTCATGCGCTGATGGTACGCGGACAGCCGTTTTACCGGGAGGAATAAAAATGAAGGTTCTGGAATTTTTTGAATGCGATGAAGGTGCCAGACGCCATTGGATTGAGCAGATAAAAAAATCAGACTGGCGTGCGGCCCGCTTTCTGGTGGAACTTCTGACAAAAGATGCATCCGGCCAGCCCTGCCTTGGAAGCCCGTCCTGCGAGTTTTTCCGCTGGTGGGGTGCCGGCAGTAAAATTTTTCTGCTTGTGGAAGGCGATGCGCTGCTTTCCTTCTGCTCTTTTGCCGAAAAGGACGATATTCCCGATTGCGCTTTTGGCCCCTGGATTGGTTTTGTGTACACGTTTCCGCAGTATCGCGGCAAACGCCGGATGGGAATTCTGTTCACTCACATTTTCAAAGCGGCCCGCTCGCAGGGGGTGAAAACAATTTATATTTCAACCCATGATGAAGGCATCTACGAAAAATATGGTTTTTCATTTTTGAAAGTGATGAAAGACATGGGCGGAGAAGATTCGCGCATCTATAAAATCGATTTTGAAGACAAGGATTACAGCGGCATAATCGGGAAACACGTGGCCGGAAAAATAGACCGTCCGCTGGGAAGCCGGCACCCGCGCCACCCGGACATGGTGTATCCCGTGAATTACGGCTACGTGGAACATGTGTTTGCCGGTGACGGCGCGGAGCAGGATGTGTACCTGCTGGGGGCGGATGCACCCCTCCGGGATTTCTCCGGCAAAGTTATCGCGGTGTGGCACCGTCTGAACGATGTTGAAGACAAATGGATTGCGGTGCCTGACGGGAATACGCAATCCTTCTCCGACAAAGAAATCGAGGAAGCGATTTTTTTTACGGAACAGTATTATGTCGGAGAGCTGTGGCGCTAGTGCGCATTTCTTGCCGCAGCTTTTACATGTTGCGCGCAGCCTTTTTCCCGTGTTATACTGGACTTGTTCGGAAAACTGAAGGTTCCGGGCACTCAGCTGCATGCAGAAATTGCACAGGGAAACTTATATATGTGTTTGATTTGTGAACGGATTGACATGATAAAGAAGGGCTGCAATCCCTATTTTGTAAAGGAACTGGAAACCGGATATGTTGTAATCGGCGACAATCAGTATTTCAAGGGCTATGCACTGTTCCTGCATAAAGAGCATAAGACTGAATTGTTCCAGCTTGATGAAAAGACAAAATTGAAATTCCTGGAAGAAATGTCGCTTGTGGGCGAGGCTGTTTCGAAGGCCTTTGGCGCGGAGAAAATGAATTATGAGCTGCTGGGCATGGGTGATGCGCACCTGCACTGGCATTTGTTCCCCAGAAAATACGGCGATTTGGGTGAACACGGCCACAACGGCAACGGTCCTGTCTGGTGGCTGCCGCGGGAAAAAATGTGGGCCGAAACTACCGTGCCGGGAAAAGAAGAACTTGCAGAGATGAAGGACAGGCTTCTTGTTGAGCTTGATTCTGTTTTGAGGAGGCAGAGATGAGTATTTCAATTCGGCTTGCAACGATTGCAGATTACGATGGCCTTTTTGAACTGTGGAACAGCACCGAACAGAGCCGCCGTGCATTGAATCCCGTGGACGACAGCCGTGAGGGAATCGAGCGGTATTTAAAACGCAACCCTACGACCTGCTTTGTTGCAACGTCAAAGGATGGCTCCGGGGATGCAGACGAAATTGTCGGGGTAATCCTTACGGGGCATGACGGTCGGCGTGCAATCATCCACCACATGTGCGTTCATCCGTCATACCGGCGCAAGGGAATTGCACACGCGCTTGTCCAGAAAGCGGAAGAAGCAATAAAGGCAGAAGGAATCAATAAAATCTTCGGGCTTGTATTCAAAGACAACGACGTTGCAAATGCCTTCTGGGAAAAACAGGGATATTCCCTGCGCACCAACCTGAATTACCGCAACAAAAGCCTGAATGACGCCGTTCCGCAGGGAGAATAAAAGCGGTTCCGGCCGCTGCAGCTGCAGTCTGTTTCCCCGCGCGCGTGAAGAGCCTTGTATGAAAATGTGAAAATCATCATATTTTTATGCCCGTTTATCCCTGGAAAGGTGTGAATTTCGCAATCAACACGTGTTGCTATAAAAAAAGTGGCGAAAATTTACATTCCCTGCTATACTATTTTGAGGGCGGGGTTTGCGGAACAAAGGCTTGGAAACGGTTCCGGAAACTTGCCATCTGAGCATTAACTTTTTTTTGGAGGAAAGGATATGAACAGGAAAATTACTACAGTAGCGGCGGCACTTTCCGCACTGGCAATGGGTCTTGCGGTGACAGGCTGCAATAAAAACAGCGGCGGTGCTGCTGCCGGTGCAAAATCCGGGGGAGAAAAAATAACGCTTACCGTCTGGGAATCCCTGAACGGTCCCGATGAATTCATCAAGCAGGCCGGTGAGGCATACACAAAGACGCATCCCAATGTAAGCATCAATTTTGTCAACGTGGAATTGGGCGATTCTTCCGGGCAGATTGCACTTGATGGTCCTGCCGGTGTTGGGCCGGATCTCTTTGCTGCTCCGCATGATAAACTCGGCGAACTGGTAAGCGGCGGCCATATCAAGCCGACGGTGAATCCCGATGC
>CADCQA010000033.1 GCA_902803415.1 uncultured Spirochaetaceae bacterium
CTGGAGGAAATCATTACCCGCGGCGTGAACGGCATTGTGCTTGCGGGGCGCCCCTACCACCTTGACCCTGAAATCAACCACGGCATACCGGAGCTGATCCGCGGGCTGGGGCTTGCAGTCTTTACGGAGGATTCCGTGGCGCACCTGGGCAGCATAGAGCGCCCTCTGCGCATCATGGACCAGTGGACGTACCACAACCGCCTGTACCGCGCCGCATCCTTTGTAAGCGGCATGCCGAACCTTGAGCTGGTGCAGCTTACGTCCTTCGGCTGCGGTCTGGATGCCGTAACTGCCGACCAGGTGGACGAAATCCTGCGGGCAAAGTCCCGCATGTATACCCTCATCAAGATTGACGAGGGCAGCAACCTTGGGGCGGTGCGCATCCGCATCCGTTCCCTGATTGCCGCCGTAAAGGCACGGGAGCGCAACCACCGCAGGCTTTCCGTAAAGTCCTCCGCGTACCGCAGGCAGGTCTTTACCAGGGAAATGCGCTGGAGCCACACCATCCTTGCGCCTCAGATGAGCCCCATCCACTTCCGTATCCTGCAGCAGGCCTTCCGCGCGGCGGGCTACAACTTTGTGGTGCTCGATGCCGTTGACCCGAATGCTGTTGAAACCGGCTTAAAATATGTGAACAATGACGCCTGCTATCCGTCCATCCTGGTGGCCGGGCAGATGATTGCGGCGCTGCAGAGCGGCAAGTACGACCTGAAGCACGTAAGCCTGATGATGAGCCAGACCGGCGGCGGCTGCCGTGCCACCAACTACATCGGCTTTATCCGGCGGGCGCTTGCAGACGCGGGGCTGGGCGATATCCCCGTCATTTCACTGAGCGCGCAGGGCTTCGAGCAGAATCCCGGATTTAAGATATCATTCAAACTGCTGGACGCGGCGCTCAAGGCGCTGGTTATCGGCGATGTGCTCATGCGCTGCCTGTACCGGGTGCGCCCGTACGAGGCTGAACCGGGCAGTGCCAACCTGCTCTACGAAAAGTGGAGCGCAAAGGCAGAGCGCGCGATGGGCTCCATGAATGCCTTCCGCTACCGCCGCATCATCCGCGGCATTGTGCGCGACTTTGACCGGCTGCCGCTTTTGCCCATCAAAAAGCCCCGCGTGGGCGTTGTCGGCGAAATTCTGGTGAAATTCCACCCCACGGCGAACAACCAGATTGTGGAAACCATCGAGCGCGAGGGTGCTGAATGCGTTATGCCCGACCTTGCCGACTTCCTCTTCTATTCATTCAGCACGGGCATCTTCCGCCACGAAGAGCTTGCCTTCCCCAAAAAGACGGAGCGCAATGCCCGCCTCTTTGTGTGGCTGATGGAACGCTACCGGACGTACATGAAACGCTGCCTGCGCAGAAGCCGCCGCTTTGAAGCACCAACTTTGATTTACAAATTGATGAAAGGTGTCGATGATATAGTACAGACGGGCAATATCATGGGCGAAGGATGGTTCCTTACCGCCGAGATGGTGGAGCTTATCAAGGACGGCGTGAGCAGCATTGCCTGCGTGCAGCCGTTCGCCTGCCTGCCGAACCATGTAACCGGCAAAGGCATGATAAAGGAGCTGCGCAGGCGCTACCCTGACGCGAACATCTCTGCCATCGACTATGATCCCGGTTCCAGCGAGGTGAACCAGCTGAACCGCCTGAAGCTGCTGCTGAGCAATGCCCCTGCGGGCAGGCATCCGGACGAAGGCGCGGATGGTATGATTCACGTGCCGGGCGCTCAGGCCGTTGTGCCGGAGCTGCGGCCGGCGGAAGGCGGCACCGGTTTTGCTGACACCGAACCGGTGAACGAAAGCGATATGCCCGTAACTGACTAGACCTGTTCCGAAAACTGCATTGGTAGCGCTGCTTCCAGCCAGTTTCCGGACAGCGCTAAGAGACCTGCCCGGTGCGTTTGGGATGCCGGGCGGCACTATTCTGGAGGCCAGTGAAATGATGCAGTTCCTCAAGGAAAACAGGAAATTTTTCCCCGTCGGCAGGCTGCTTGCCGTCATTGCGGTGCTTGTTGCCGCATACCCTGCGTGCGCGGACTACAGCCGCCTGGGCATACCGGATTCGCGTGATGTGCGCGAGCGGGTGCTCAGCACGTGGCTGGAGGCTCCCGTTGCAGACATCCGCGCCCGCAAGCCGGAGCTGATGCACGACGACGCCGGAAATGCTTTCCAGGTACGCGCCGAGGAGTCCGGCAAGGAAATTGCCGTCATCATTGCCCCGGAATGCGGTGACGGCAGCTATCCGCCGGATGCGCCCGGCAGCTGGGTGCTCTTCCGCGAAAATGCAAAAAACGGCAAGCCGCTGCGCCTTAAGCTCTACTTTAACAAGGATTCCGCCGTTCATGCTGAATTCCGCAACGGCGACAACAAAACCTTCGGCGACATGATAGTCTTCGGCTGCTATGCCGCCCGTTCCGTGCCCGTCGGCGTTTCTTTCCGGAACCTCTACACGCTTTCGTTTGACGAAGTTGTGGATTTGACTTCGGCAACGCTTCCCTGGGCAAAGGTGACGGCGGAGGCGGGGCAGTACGAGTCCGTGCTGCACATGGTGGATGTGATACGCACCTGGGTGCCGCATACCGTTTTCAGTGAAGACGCCTGCTACAACGAGGACGGCGCGCTGTACTCCATCCGCCTGAATGAGCCGCTGGACGCTTCCGCGCAGGCAGAGGAATGTGCCTCCGCGGATGAAGAAGAGAACGTCTACATCAAGGATCCTGCGCAGCGGGACAAGCCGGCGCAGGCAGGCAAAGGTTCCGGCGGGGCAGCAAAGCTTTCCCTGAGCAACGCGGGCTTTGTCAAATGGGTTGCGGACGGTATCATCGAGCCTGCTACCGGCACGCGCACCAAGATTTCCCAGATGAAGAGCCCCACAGTCAACTACAACAGCCTTGGCAAGAACGGCGTCACTTCGCAGGAATGGAACATTTCCTTTACGCTTGACTGGTGCCGCAACCTTGCAGTGGAAGCCCTCAATGCGCGTTCCAGCCGCCGCACCTACGTGTACAAGATGGGTACCAAGGATGCAACCGGCGTGGACGTGGACATAAAGCCCTTCGTTGCCGACATTTCCGGCGGAAACATTGTGCGCACCACCGGCTACACCAAGGACACCGGCTATTCCCTCCGCGAGCTGAAGGCCCTGCTCTACGTGCTTGCGGTTACGGAGCCGCGCTACATTTACTTTGGGGCGATAAAGCAGTATTCCACGGAAGAGGACGATGTTACTGCGTCCAGCCGCACGAACGGCAAAAAGGCTGCGGGAAAGTCTGCGTCAGACTTTGTGTTCAACAGTTGCGTGGTCTTCATGCCGTATTTTGATGACGAAGGCCGCTTTAACTGCCGCATTTTCTCCAGCGGCACGGAGACCGACATAGACAGCTTCGTCGCATCCCAGAAGAACGCCTACGTTCACCTGGAGCGCGTGAAGTCCGCCGAACGCTTTGCCCCGCGCTGACGCTGAGAATTGAATCTGTATGTACAAGGGAATAAAAGCTGTTGCATTTGACATTGACGGTACGCTCTACCCTTCGTGGCGGCTCTATGTCCGTATTGCCGGGCATTTTATCCGCCACGTGACGTTCTTTGTCAGCTATAACAAAGTCCGCAATGTCCTCCACCGCACGGCTCCCCTTGCAGATTTTTTTGAATACCAGGCCCGGCTGCTTGCGGAGGAAATGCACGTTTCCCCGGAATTTGCCAAGGATAAAATCAACGACATCTGCTACGAAGGACTCAAACCCTACTTCTTCAAGGTAAAACCCTACCCGAACGTGTATGCAACATTCTGCGCCCTCAAGTCCGCCGGGCTCAAGCTGGGCATACTTTCGGACTTTCCCCCGGAGCAGAAAGGCCGGCTGTGGGGGCTGCGTTCCCTCTGCGACGTCTGCATCGGCTCCGAGGAGTCGGGGGCGCTCAAGCCGTCCATCTATCCCTTCGGCATTCTTGCCAAAAAGCTGGGCGTCAAGCCTGAAGAAATCCTGTATGTGGGCAACAGCCTCAAATACGACGTGCGCGGTGCCAACAACTACGGCATGAAAAGCGCCTACCTCCTGAAGGGCCTGCGCCGCCTGTTCAACATCCGCTGCCGCGAAGCCGACATCTCCTTCCGCACCTACAAGGAACTCCTGAACATCATCCTGAATTCCCCCCAGTAAGACTTTATTTTTTTGCTTCCTGAGACGAGCCCGCGGTTTTGAAAAAATTTAAAAAGCAGGGCTTCCAGGGGGCGCAGCCCCGACAACGCCGAGGCGTTGTCTTGACCGTGCCGGTGAAGGGCGGGGGGTAGGGGAAGGAAGTCCCTCGCTTCGGAAGTAGGCAGATTTTTTAACGTTAAAAAATCTGCCCTCCCCTGAATTGACAGAGCGCGGGACTCCCCGCAAAACTGTTTTTTTTCGTTTCCTGCAAGTAATTGTAGAAATATTTCCGCAGATGTGCTATACTTATTGATATTTTTGGGTGGGTAAAAAAAAGTGGGAACTTTAGCTTGTATTATTATCTCTGTTATTGTATCGGGAGCTTTGTCCGTCGTCTTGAGGCAAATCGACAAGAACGGCAGTTCCATGGAGAAAATAAAGCGCTATGCGGAAAACCGCAAGGCGGAGTTCGACAAGTATTTTGATGAACGCGGTAAGAATTTAAGTCAGCTTTCAGCCGAGCTCGACACAAAGAACATTGCTGCAAAGGCGGCGGTCAAGCGCCTTGACCAGCAGTACGGCGAATTCATGGAACGCGCCGATTCCCTGCAGGAGCCGCTCGACGCCGTGAACGGCATCCATGAAAAAATTGCCTCGTACGACAAGGCGATTTCCAGCCTGATGGAAATGACCGCCGCCGTAGAACAGAACCTTGAGCGCGTCAAGAACGAAGCCGATGTCATCGATAAGTTCAACGGCCGCCTTGACCGGCAGGAAAAGACCCTCTCCCTCCTCGAAAAGAAAATTCCTGAAATTACCCGTAAATTTGCAGACAAAAATATTGAGCAGCTGAACCTGGTAAAAACCGACCTGCTTGACCAGTACGCGGCGCGCGCGGAAGAAATCGGCGAAAGCACCCAGCGCTACCTGGGCGAAAACAAAAACATCATGGAGAAAATCAACGCGGACATTAAGAACGCCTACGACAATGCCGCGGAACAGGCGCGCAATCTGGAAGAGCTTGCATTCAAGGAGCTGCAGGCGCGCGCAGAGGCCCGCAAGGGTAAGACCATCGACGAGCTTGACGCCCAGACACGCCAGCTGGAAACGTTGATTTCAGGCAAGATTCAGGCCGCCCAGAAAAATATCATCGACCGCACCAAGGCCTTCGATTCCTCTTTTGCCGAGCAGAACAAGAAATTTGCCGACCAGTTTGACCAGAAAATCGGGAGCCTGTCCTCCTATGTGGAAAACAAGACCGGCGAGCTCATGCAGGATCTTGAGGACAAAGCGAACCACCTGAACGATGCCATTGCAGAGCGTATGGGCGTGATGGATTCCACCTTTGCAGACAGAACCCGTGTGCTGCGGGAAACTTTTGATGAACGTGCTTCTGAACTGAACAGCGCCTTTGAAGACGTAACCGGCAGGATGCAGGAAGACATCGACAACCGCACGAACGCCCTGCTTACGCGCTTCAACGAAACTTCAACGGGCATTGCCGATTCCATCAAGACAGCGGAGAATGACCTGCAGGCACGTTTCAGCGAAACCTCTCTGAACATCGCCACGTCCATCAAGACCGCCGAAGATGACCTGCAGGCCCGCTTCAATGCCACCACGGGCACGCTTGAGAACACGATGAACAACACGGCGCAGGCGCTGCAGTCCCAGTTTGAGGGCCGCAAGGCTGCGCTGGAAAATTCCATGAAGGACACTTTTGATTCCCTTACTGCTGCCCTGCACGGAAAGACCGGCGACCTGCAGAACCTCTTTGAGGAACGGACGGCAAAGCTGAGCTCCGAGCTGCAGACTGTAACGGATTCCCTGAAGGATGCCTGGCAGGCAGACAACGCAGAAATCCAGGACCGCTTTAACGGTACCGTGGCGCGGCTGGAGGAAGACTTCGGCACCCGCACGCAGGGCCTTGAGGACGAGCTTGAGCAGAAGGCTTCCACGCTGACCGAGGCAATCAAGCAGCGCACGGCAAACCTTGTGACGCTCTTCAATGAAAAATCTACCGCCCTTGATGCGGATGTCCGCAAGCGCCTTGACGGTCTGAAGGATTCCGTGAGCGGTGACACGGCTGCACTGGAAGAACTGCTGAAGAAAAAGGTAAGCGACCTGAATGCAAAAGTTTCTTCTATTGATACGCAGATAAAGAACAAGACCGGTTCCCTTGAAAAGGCTGTTGTTGACGAGCTTACGGCGATGACTGACCAGGTGCGCAAGCAGACGGACGCCGTCATTGCCGACTACAACGAGGCTTCCCGCCAGTACGGTACGGAAGTGGAAAGCCGCATTGCTGCGCTCCGTGCAGATCTGGACGACCGCTTTAACGGTCTTACGGGCGAAATCGGCGGCAGGGCGGACGGCGTGCAGGCTGCACTCTCCCAGCGGCTTGACGACATTGACGGCTCTTTGGGCAGCAGAATCGAGGCGCTTGGCAGCGGGACTGCCAGCCGTATGGACGGCATCGAGGGCAGCGTCAACGAAAAGGTGTCCGCGCTGTCAGACAGCATTTTCAGCCGCATAGACAGCCTTGCCAGCGGTTCGGATTCCCGGCTCAACGAGCTTACAGACGGCGTGAATGCCCGCATGGATACCATCGAAGGCAACGTCAGCGAAAAAATTGCTTCTGTTTCCGATGCGCTCAACGGGCGCCTGGCAGCGCTTGCCGGCGACGTTGACAGCCGCATGGACAGCTTTGCCGCCGCTTCGGATACCCGGATCAACGAACTTGCAGACGGCGTGAATGCACGCATGGGCAGTATCGAAGGCAGCGTCAACGAAAAAATCGCTTCTGTCTCCAATGCACTGAACGGCCGCGTTGACGGCATTGCCGGCGATTCAGACGCGCGGCTTAACGAGCTTGCCGAAAAACTCAGCAGCGGCATTGCGCAGCTTTCTGCAGACGCAGGGCAGAAGGTGTCCGCGCTTTCGGACGGCATCTACCGCCGCATCGATGGTCTTGCCGGCGATTCAGATGCCAAGCTTACTTCGCTTGCAGACGGCGTGAATGCACGCATGGGCGACATCGAAGGCAGCCTGAACGAAAAGATTTCCGCACTTTCCGAGACTCTCGGCGGCAGCATCGAGAATCTTTCTTCCGATGCCGGCCAGAAGATTGCATCCCTGTCCGACGATATGTTTACCCGCATCGAACGCCTTGCCTCCGGTTCCGACGAGCGCATCACTTCGCTTGCTGACAGCGTGAACGGCCGCATCGAGGGCATCGATTCCGACACCTCACGCAGGATTGCCTCGTTTGCTTCCGATGTGCAGGCCCGCATGGATGCCATTTCCGCGGATATGGGGCAGCAGATTGCTGACTTTACCGACAACGTGCACGGCCGCATTGACGGCATTGATTCCGACGTGCAGGGGCGCGTGGAAAGCCTTGGTGCCGAGCTCGGCCAGAAAATTGCGGATGCCGCAGACAGCGCGAACCGCCGTCTTTCCGAAGTTGATGACATCATCAATACACTGACCGATAAAATCCGCAGCGAAACCGGCGCCCTTGAATCCACGGTTACCGAAACGCTTGAGAATTCTACGCAGGAAGCCCGTACGCGCATGCAGGAAACCATTGACCGCTACAATGAGTCTGCCGCAAACTACACGAAGGAAGTGGAAACCCGCACCTTCAACCTGCACAGCGAACTTGATGACCAGCTGAACGGGCTTGAAAAGTCTATCGGCGACAAGACCGGCGCCCTGCACGACGAGCTGGAACAGAAAATTACCGCGGTGTCCGACGACATGGCTGCCCGGATTCAGGACGTTGACAACAGCCTGAAGCTGCGCATCGACGATGTTGACGGCACCCTCAGCCAGAAGCTCAGTGCAGTTGCCTCCGGCGCCTCCGAGCAGCTGGACGGCCTTGAGCAGGCAATCAGCGGCAGAACCGGCGCCGTACACGACGAACTGGAACAGAAAATTACGTCTGTGTCCGATGACATGTCCGGCAGGATTCAGGACGTTGACGGCAGCCTGCAGCAGCGCATCGGTGATGTGCTCCAGACGCTCGGCGGCCGCATTGACGACGTGGACGCTGACCTTGCGCAGCGCATCGAAACACTTTCTAGTGGCACTGGCAGCCGCATCGACGGTGTAGACGGCAGCCTGCAGCAGCGCATTGAAGATGTGCTCCAGACGCTCGGCGGCCGCATCGACAGCGTGGACGGCGAACTTGGCGGGCGCATTGATTCTGTTTCGTCCGGTATGACGCAGCGAATCGATGAGACTCATGCCCGCGCCGAAAACTTTGAGGCAGACATGAACCGCCGGCTGGATGCGCTTTCCGCTGACCTTGAGCAGCGCTGCGACGGCTTCAACGGGGATCTTGCCTCTCGCTCCGGCAGCCTGCACAATGAACTGGAGCAGCGCAGTGCCGCCCTGATGCAGGAAATTGCAGACAAGACAAATGCTGCCGCTCAGTCCGTCGATGAAAAAATCGGCGCCCTGCACGCTTCTATGGAAGAAATCGGCGCGTCTGTTGCAAAGAAACTGGGCAAGGTTGCCGACGACGTAAAGAAGCGCACCGATGCCGCCATCGAAAAATACAACAAGGAAGCTTCCGGTTATGCGGACAGCATTGATGCCGACACCGACGCGCTCCGCAAGACGCTTGCCGAACGGATTGCTGCGTTCTCTCAGGAAATCGCAGACAAGACCGAAGCGATTGACACTGACATCAAGGAAAAAATCAATGCCATTGCCGTCAAGGTTGACTTTGTAAAGGCTGATATAAAGAACAAGACCGCGGAGATGGAAAAATCCGTGGAGAGCCAGCTTGCCGACATGAAGAACGACGTTGACGCGCAGACTTCTGCCGCAATGGAAAAGTACCGCAAGCATGCCGACGTGTACATCAAGAACATCGAGGATTACACAAGCAACATGCAGGACACGCTTAAGGAAAAGAAGGATGACCTTGAAAAGCGTGTCGCTGATTTCTCCAACGAAATCAATGCCGTCATCACGGAAAAGACCACCGCGCTCAACGATGCTTTCAACACGCGGACGAATGACATCAGCACTGAGCTGAACGGCAGGATTTCTGCACTCAACGGTGCGCTCACTACAAAGACGCAGGATCTGGATGCAAACCTGAACGAGCAGACACGCCTGCTTGAAGAGAAGGTTGCCCAGCTTCGTGACAGCCTTGACGGCCGCACCTCCGCGCTTGATGCCGACATCAGCGGCCGCTACGACAAGCTTGCTGATGAACTGCACGAAAAAATTGATACGCTGGACAGTTCCGTCAGCAGCGGAATTGCGGAGCTGGAATCATCCCTTGCCGAAAGCACGGAACGGCTGGGCAGCGGTATTGCCGCCCTGAACGATTCCCTTGCAGACAAAACCGGCGCGCTTGGAAACACCATCAGCGAGCGCTTCGGTGCCCTGAGTGACGAGCTTGCCGGGCAGACGCAGGGAATTGATGCGGACATCAGCAGCCGTGTTGCCGAACTGCAGGAGCTGCTGGAACGGCGCAGCGGAGAACTTGACGAAAACATAACGGCCCGCATCGAAGGGCTTTCTGACGACTACAACAGCCGCGCCGGCGACATTGAGGCGCAGATAAACGGACTGGTCGATTCCCTTGCTGAAAAAGTCGAAGAGCGTACCAGGTCGCTTGACGGCGGCGTGAGCGCAAAGATTGTTGACCTCAGCAACCGCCTTGATGCTGAATCCCAGCGGCTCGGCGGCTCTATCGACAGCATGGTTGCATCTTTGTCCGGCGCTCTGGAAGAAAAGACGAATTCACTCGGCACGGAGCTGAACGGAAAGATTGATTCCCTTGCCGACAGCGTGAACGGGCGCTGCGATTCAATTTCTTCCGCCCTGCATGAAAAACTGGACGGCCTTGATGCAGAAGTTTCTTCTGTGAACGAACGCTATGCCGACATTTCGTCCGGCCTGCACGAAAAATTCGACGGGCTGCAGGAAGAACTTTCTTCTGCCACCGGCCGCCTGGAAGAAACCATCACCGAGGCAGTTTCCGGCAAGACCGAAGAGCTGTCCGGTGCTATCGATGCTTCCATTTCTGCAGTGTCTTCACGGCTGGAGGAAACGGCCGGACGCCTTGACGGTGATATCGAAAACCGCTTTGCTTCGCTTGCAGAGCGTCTGGAAGAACAGTCACGCGGCATCGGCGACAGCATCAGCAGCCGCATGGACGAGCTGGACGGCAGCCTGAACGCACGTGCTGCTGAAATCGGTGCCGGTTTTGACAAGCAGATTCAGGAGCTCAGCGCTGCGTTCCATGACGGTACGCAGGGGCTTGACGACAAGATTAACAGCACTGTCGAAACGCTTACGAAGAAAGTTGAGTCCAGCGCGGATGATTTTAACGGCGACGTGAGCGCAAAGATTCTTGCGCTTTCGGACGAGCTGCACGGTAAGATTGATTCCCTTGCTGCCGCTGTGGAGGAACGCGCGTCTTCCATCGATTCCGGTCTGGACGAAAAAATTGCCCTGCTGCAGGATTCTGTTACCAGGCAGACGTCCGGCATAGACGAAAGCGTGGGCAGCCGGCTTGATGCGCTCAATGCACTTGTGGAGGAACGCACGGGTTCAATTTCTTCTGCAATGGTGCAGCGCACGGATGCCCTTGACAAAGATGTGAACGGCCGCATTGATGCCCTGCAGGAAACTGTCAGCCAGCGCACCAAGACAATTGACGACACGGTGATGAAGAATATCTCCGAGCTGTACAAGAAGGCAAACTCCATGCGTGACGACATGAAGGTGAAGACCGGTCAGCTTGAAGAAGCGGTGAACAAAAAGCTTACCGCCATTGCCTCTGAAGTCAAGGCGAAAACTGAAGAAGCAATCAACAAGTACTGGAACACCTGCAACACCTACACGCAGGACATCGAGGACAGGACGGCTTCCCTGCGCAATGCGCTTGAGGAACGCACCGCCATGCTCAACGAGGAGATGGACAAAAAGACCCGCCTGCTGGATGCTGCCATGAAGCAGCGTTCCAACGCCCTTGACGAGGATATCTCTCGGAAGCTTGTGGAGCTGAACAACCGTGCAAAGGCAATCAGCGCGGAAATCCACGGCAAAACTTCCGACCTGCAGAAGTCTGTGACAAAGCAGCTTGACGAGATGACCGGCGACGTAAAGAAGCAGACAACTGCTGCAATCGAAAAGTACCGCAACACAACGTTGACGTACACGCAGAATATCGAAGACCGCACGTCTACGCTCCGGAAGGCGCTGGAAAAGCGGAC
>CADCQA010000034.1 GCA_902803415.1 uncultured Spirochaetaceae bacterium
AGGCGGGGCAGCAGCCCCCGGTTGAATTTTGCCAGGTTGGATGCGTACTGCTTGCGGGCGGTGTCCGCATTGGTCTGCCGCAGCGCCACATTCTCCTGTTCGTACAGGATGGAATAGAATGCCTTGCGCACGTTCAGCTCGATGGTGCGCACCGCCGTATTGTAATCAAGCTGCTGCTTCTGGTAACTGAGCACGGCGCCCCGGATGGAAGTAATCAGCGAGGGTGAAAGTCCTATGTTCACGCTTGCGCCGAGCGAAAGGTTTGCCGCGTTGGAAGAAGCTGCCGCTGCTGCCCCGGTGCCGGTGCTTTCTTTTTCCGGCAGGGTTTTGCGCACAGATGCGGAGCTGCTGAACGTGGGGGCTGCGGAGCTCCATGAATAGTTGCGCGTGCGTTTTGCCTGCTTGAGCGCAATGCTGCTCTTCTTGAGCGATATGTTTCCCTGTATGGCGTGTTCCACGGCGCTGTCTGCAGTCAGTGTCAGCGCGGAGGATGTTGTGTTTCCCTCTGCCGCGTGCAGGCAGAGCGGAATGCAGCAGCAGAACAGGATAGCCGCAGTTTTTTTCATGGATGCCACTATGTATTCCTCCGTAAAATTAGACCGCGCGTGCAGGTGTAGCCCCTTCACCTCTTCAAGGTATCTCTATTTTACCTTATATCAAGACTATAGACAATAACATCCGCCCCTGCAAAAAAAACATGTTATATAATGGATAATTCTTTGTTATACGGAGGGTTTGCAAAAAGCGCAAAAAACGCTATGATGGACAAATGGACTTGATAAAGAAACTTGAAGACCTTTCCCGCCGCTTTGTGGAAGTAACGGCAATGGTTGCAGACCCGGAACTTGTACGGGATCAGAAAAAATATAAGGAAGTCATGCGCGAAAACCAGCATCTTTCCGAGCTGATGGCGCTGTATGACGACTACAAGGCGGTGCTGAAGGGCATCGAAGACGATACGGTGCTCGTAACGCAGGAAGACGACCGCGAAATGAAGGAGCTTGCCCGCGAAGAACTGAAGGAGCTTGAGGAGCGGAAGCCCCGCCTTGAGGAAGAAATAAAGCTTAAGCTCATTCCCCCGGATCCGCTGGACGAAAAGAACATCATTCTTGAAATCCGCAGCGCTGCCGGCGGCGACGAAGCCAGCCTTTTTGTGCGCGACCTGTGGGAGATGTACTGCCACCTTGCAGAGCGCAAGGGCTGGAAAACCGAAACCATGGAAGCGCAGGAAACCGAAGTCGGCGGCTTCAACAAGATTGTCACGTCCATCAGCGGAAAATTTGTGTACGGCACCCTCCGCTGGGAAAGCGGCGTACACCGCGTGCAGCGTGTTCCCGCAACCGAGGCGCAGGGCCGCATTCAGACTTCTACGGCAACCGTGGCGGTGCTGCCGGAAGCCGAAGAGACAGAAATTGACATCCGCCCCGAAGACGTGCGCGTGGACGTGATGCGTGCAGGCGGTCCGGGCGGGCAGTGCGTTAACACCACGGATTCTGCCGTCCGCCTGACGCACATTCCCACGGGCATTGTGGTTATCCAGCAGGACGAAAAATCCCAGGTGAAGAACAAGGCAAAGGCATTCCGCGTGCTCCGCGCACGTCTTTTCGACCTGGAGGAATCCAAGAAGCAGGCAGAAAGGGCTGATGCACGCAAGAGCATGGTCGGCACCGGCGCCCGCAGCGAAAAAATCCGCACGTACAATTTTCCGCAGGACCGCGTGACTGACCACCGCATAAACCTTTCGCTGCACAACCTGCCCGGCTTCATGATGGGCAACATGGACGACCTGCTGGACGCGCTCAACGTGTATGCCAAGGAAGAGCAGCTGCGCGACGTAAGCGAGCTGGGCGAGAAGTAGCCCCGCATGGATATTGCTGCCGCACGGCGCTGGGGCAGGGAGCAGCTGCCGCAGAGCCCCACGCCGGAACTTGACGCAGACTGCCTTCTCTGCTGCATTTTGCAGTGTGACAAAAGCTTCCTGCTGTTCCACCGGGAAACCGTGCTGGACAGCGGAGCCGAGCAGACCTTCCGCGCATACATTGCCGCGCGTCGGACGGGGCTGCCGGTTGCCTACATTACCGGGCACAAGGAATTTTACGGTTATGATTTTGCCGTTACGCCGGACGTGCTCATCCCCAAGCCGGACACCGAGCTGCTTGTAGAAAATGCCCTTGCCGTTATCCGCGAAAAAGCTGCTGCCGCCCCCGCCCGCATTCTGACGGTGTGCGACATGTGCACGGGAAGCGGCTGCGTGGGGCTTTCTGTTCTGCGCGCCTGTGCCGACAGCGGCATTGTGCCGCCCGCCGCGCTGCCTGCATTCACGCTGGCGGACATCAGTGCGGGGGCGCTTTCCGTTGCGCGGCAGAACCTGCAGGCGGTGCCCGATGCCGCTGTGCGGGGCAGGGTAAAGCTGGTACGCTCCAACCTGTTCCTGAATGTTGCCGGCTGCTTTGACCTTATCCTTGCAAACCCGCCGTATATTCCTGCCGAAGAAGTCGCCGTCCTGCTGCAGGACGGGCGCAGCGAACCGCCGCTTGCACTCAACGGCGACGTGGACAGCCTGGGTAACCCCACGCATGACGGCGACGGCCTGGGGGTAATGCGCAGCCTTGTGCCGCAGGCCGCGGCGCACCTTGCCCCCGGCGGCGTGCTCATCGTGGAAGCCGGCGAATACAATGCCGAAATGACCGAATATCTTTTCCGCGCCGCCGGACTCAGCTCCACGCGCATTCACCGGGACTTGTCCGGCCAGCTGCGCGACATCTCCGGCATAAAGAGCCGTTAGTCAGCGCAGCTGGGGAAACTTAGTCTTTTCCTTGTTCTTCTGCTTGGAACGTTCCTTCAGCTTTTCTGCGCGGGCAGCTTCTTTTTCCAGCTGGCGGCTGTGCTTCTTGCTGCCGGTATCCCATTCCACGGGTATGCTGCGCTTTTCTATGTCCGGAATGCGCTGGAACGTCAGGCAGGTTGCCGCATGCACGGTGATGCCGCGCTTGCGCGATACATAGCCCACGATGGGGTCGCCGGGCTTTGGACTGCAGCAGCGTGCGATGGTTACAAAGAAATTCGTTGTATCGTCTATGCGGATTTTTCCGGTGTAATCCTGTGCTGCTTCCTTCTTCGGCTTCTTCTTGTGCTGCTGCTCGGCGGCACGGCGCTCCGCCACCTGCTTGGAATACAGCGTGTTCGCCGCAATTTCTGCCTCGCGCTTTTCCTGCGCCTCCCGGTCGATGAAAGTGGGATCGTTTTCGGAAAGCCACGCGTGGATACGCTGCCGGGCCTTCGACGTCTTGACCGCCGCCAGCTGCCCCTGCGTGGGATGCGCCTGCGGGTTGGTGAGCACCTCGATAATCTGCGTGTTCTGGAGCGGCGCGGTAAGCGGAATAATCCTGCCGTCTGCCTTTGCCCCCACAATTTTTTCGCCCACCGCAGAGTGGATGGCGTATGCAAAATCGATGGCATTCGAACCGGCAGGCAGCTGCTTTACGTCGCCCTTGGGCGTGAACACATAGATTTCGTCACCCAGCAGTTCGCCCTTCAGCTTGTTGAAGAAATGCTCGTCGCTCAGGTGTTCGTCGCGCAGTTCCCGCAGCTGGTTGATGATGCTCAGGTCGCCCGCCTTTACCATGTCGTGGTTGGTGCCCTTCTTGTACAGCCAGTGCGACGCAACGCCGTGTTCCGCCACGTTGTGCATGTCTTCAGTGCGTATCTGGATTTCCAGCGGCTTTCCTTCGCAGATGACAGTGGTGTGCAGCGACTGGTAGCCGTTTGCCTTTGGCATGGCGATGTAGTCCTTAAAGCGGCCGTCCATCGGCTTCCACAGGCTGTGCACGATGCCCACGAGCGTGTAGCATTCCTGTTCCCTGCTGCAGATGATGCGGAGCGCAAGCAGGTCGAACATTTCTCCCGGCTCTTTGTTGCGCTTGCGCATTTTCTGATAGATTGAATAGAAATGCTTGGCGCGGCTGGTGATGTTTACGTGAATGCCCGCTTTTTCCGTGGCTGAATAAATTTTCTTGACCGCCGACTGCAGGTAGCCGTCGCGTTCGCCCTTCTTCTGCGCCACGATGGCCTTTATCTGCTGGAATGCCTCCGGGTTGGAATATTTAAGGCTCAGGTCTTCCATTTCGTTCTTCACGTCGTTCATACCGAGCCGTCCCGCGAGCGGACTCCAGATGTCAATAACTTCTTTTGCAATCGCGCGCTGGGCTTCTTCGCTTACGTTCCTGATGTTCCGCATGCGGTCAAGGCGGTCTGCAAGCTTGACGAGGATGATGCGGATGTCGTCCACCATGGCAAAGAGCATTTTGCGGATGGAATCGGCCTCCTGCATGGTTTTTGTTTCTATTTTGAGTCCGGTGATTTTTGCGGTGCCGCTGCATATTGCGGCAACGTCCTTGCCGAACTGCGCTTCAATTTCCGGCAGGCAGTTGTTGTCAAGGTCGAGTATGTTGTGGAAGAATCCCGCGACAATGACATCGGCGCCCAGATGGCTTCCCGCAAGGACGCAGGCAACGCGCATGGGGTGCAGGTAATAGGGCTTGCCGCATTTGCGCTGCACGGTGCCGGTTTTCCGGATGAGCCAGTCCCATGCGCGGCGGATTTCGCGCTCTTCTTCCTCCGTGTAGTTGTCGGGGAACTGCACGAAGAACGTGTCTATGAGTTTCTGCGGGTCGGTTTCCGTCGTGTTGGTCTCGAATGTTTCCGTCATGCTCTTTCCTCCTTCTGCTGCGGGGCAGCCCCTGTGTTCCGCGGCGCCGGGCCGGTACCAGCGCCGGTGCCAGCGGACCTGCTAGCGGGCGCTGCCGCGGTATTGCCCTTCCACGTAGCCGCTGTCGCGCGCACGGAACAGCGAGCCGTCCGGCAGCGGAATGCCCGTGTAGATAACGCAGGGGTGGTCGGCGCAGACCCAGCGGTAGACCTCGCCGGTGTTTGGGTTTAGCAGCTGGAACTCGGCCTGCTGCAGCTTCTGTGCCACGGTGCCCGGCGTAACCAGTTCCAGCTCCGTGTTGCCGTCAATCATGTTGAGCGCGTTGAACGGGTACATGTGCCAGCCGTCGTGCGCTTCCACGGGCGGCAGGTACTTGTCCGGCTGCCCCTGCGCACGCCTGTCCCATGCCGCTTTTGCTTCCGGCACAAGGGCATTGTATGCCGCCGCCCGCCGTTCCTTCAGCTCTGTACCCCTGCGGAGCACCGCCGCTTCTGCTTCCGGGGAAAGTACTTCGCCGGCTTCCGCGGTAAGCATATAGGGACTGTCGCTTGCGCCGCTTGCCGTTTTGTCGGCCTCTTCCCTGCCGAAGTAAAAGCCGGTGGTAAAGGGGCGGTGGCTTACCTTGAACAGTTCCTCGGTGAACGGACGCGCCTCTTCCGCGCTGATTTTTCCGTCCATCGCATCCAGTGCCTTGCGGTAAGCGCGGGTGATGAGCGCCACGTAATAGACGCTCTTCATGCGGCCTTCAATCTTGAGTGAATCAACGCCTGCCGCCTTGAGCTCTGCAAGGTGGTCCAGCATGCACAGGTCTTTTGAGGAAAGCAGGGCGGTAAAGTTGTCCCCTTCGTAGACGGGGAAATATTCGCCGGGGCGCTTTTTTTCTTCCAGCACCAGTTCTCCGCTCTGCGCAAGCAGCTGTGCCGGGGAGCGCGTGTCCGCGCCGCTTTTCCCCATGCATGTTGAGGTACCACCGCTGCTGGGGCTTCCCCCCATGCAGTTTTGGGGTGCGCCGCCGCTTGGGTTACCGCCGGCCCCGCTGCTGGGGCTTTCCGCCGTGCGCCCGGCTGCCGCAAGCAGCTGGTAGTCCCAGCGGCAGGTGTGCGAACAGAAGCCTTCCTGTGCGCTGCGGCCGTTCAGGTAGGCGCTCATCAGGCAGCGCCCCGAATACGCGATGCACATGGCGCCGTGCACAAAACATTCAATTTCCATGTCCGGCACCGCGTCCTTGATTTCCTTGATTTCGTCGAGCGACGCTTCCCGCCCCATGACGATGCGGCTGAAGCCGAGCGACTTGTAGACCTTGACCGCTTCCCGGTTCATGCAGCTTGCCTGCGTGGAAAGATGCAGCGCGGCGTGGGGAAATTCCTTCTGCAGGATGGGAACAATGCCCAGATCCTGCACGATAAATGCGTCGATGGGATATTCGCGGAAATAGGGAATATCCTGCAGCAGGCGGTCTATCTCTTTGTTGTGAAACGAAATGTTCAGGGCGCAGTGCAGCTTTCTTCCGGGGAATTTTTCCTTAAGCGCGCGCACTGCAGTGTATTCGTCCGCGTGAAAATTGTCCGCCTTTACGCGGAGCGAAAAGTTTTTAAGGCCGATGTAGGCAGCGTCTGCGCCGTATGTCCAGCAGTAGCGCAGCTTGTCCACGTTGCCGGCGGGGGATAACAGCTCCATGCGTCACTCCGTCACGATATTGTTTTTGCGCAGGATTTCTTCGCGTTCCCTGCGCGTCTCCTCGTCTTCTGCCTCGTCCCTGCGGTTCAGGAATTTGCCCAGCTTCTCCACGGCAAGGTGCGCTTCGGGAAGGAATTCGTCTGCCATCTGAAACATGTACATCATATCCGGCCAGATGTCCAGAATGACCGAAACCCCTGCTTCGACAAGCTTCTGGCGGAAGGCTTCCACCTGCTCGTAGAGCATTTCCCTGCCGCCAAGCTGAATGTAAACCTGCGGGCAGCCCGCAAAGTCCTTCGGTTCCGCTTTGAGCGGCGAAACAAGCGGGTTCACGAAATTGGATGCGTAGGTATACAAATCCACCGCGCGGTGCAGGTCGCTCCCGGAAATAACTTCGTCGTGTACGTGCCGCCCCTTTATCTGCGGGCAGCTGGAGGTAACATCCAGCCAGGGGGAAAACAGCACGATGTTGCCGATGTGCCGGCGCTGCGCCTGGTCCAGCTTGAAGAGGAGCGCCAGTGCAATGCTTGCGCCGCTGCCGTCTGCCGCCAGAATAATCTCCCTGCCGCCGTCCCCGCCGGATGCCTGTTCTTCCAGGCACAGCGCCTGGAACACGGAATGTACGTTGTCGATGGCGGCGGGGAAGGGATGTGTCGGCGGCAGCTTGAACTCCGGCACCACCACGCGGCAGGAACAGGAATTTGCCAGCGATGAGCAGAAATTCCGGTAGCTGGCGCGCGAACCGCCCGCAAAGGAACCGCCATGCACGTAGAGCATGACCCGGTGCGAGGAATACAGTTCCGGCACAAGCTGGTCGCAGCGGATGCCGCCGATGTCCTTTTCTTCGCGCTCAACGTTGTTCGGCAGAAAAACCGTGCTGAACGTGTCTTCAATCCGGGTGCGGAATTCCTCCACGTCTGCCCTCGGTGTCAGGACGAGTGTCTTCAGCTTTTTCACCGCAGCCTTGCGGTCTGTGTTCGTGCTCATGCGCAGAGTATAGCATATTTGCGTGTGTTTTGCTATAATGGCGGTACTTTTGCTGCCTGCAGCTGAGGAGGTGTGCGGTGCCGATAAGGATTGATTCGGATTTGCCGGCGTATGCAACGCTGGAACAGGAAAACATTTTCGTTATGACCGGCGAACGTGCTTCGGCGCAGGATATCCGTCCGCTGGAAATCGCCATCGTTAACCTTATGCCCACCAAGGAAGTAACGGAGACCCAGCTGTTCCGGATGCTTTCGAACACGCCGCTGCAGATAAATATCTCCCTTGTGCAGATTGAAGGCCATGTGTCCAAAAACACGTCAAATGCGCACCTGAGCCGCTTCTATATTTCTTCGCAGGATATTTTCGACAAGAAATTCGACGGCATGATTATTACCGGCGCACCTGTGGAGCAGCTGCCTTTTGAGCAGGTTGACTACTGGGACGAACTGTGCCGCATCATGGATTATGCCCACCGCAATGTGTTCAGTACGCTCTACATCTGCTGGGGCGCGATGGCGGGGCTGTACCACCAGTACGGCATTCCCAAACACGAAGTTTCCCGCAAATTCTCCGGCGTTTACCATTCGCGCCTGATTGTGCCCACGGAACCGCTGCTCCGCGGCTTTGACGACTTTTTCCCCGTGCCGACCTCGCGCTACACAAAAATTGACTCGCAGGATGTGCTGGGCGACACACGGCTTTCGCTGCTTGCGGATTCCGAGATTACAGGCATGACGCTGGCGAAATCCCGCGACAACCGTTCCATTTTTATGACGGGGCACCTGGAATATGATTCCGATACGCTTTCCAAGGAATATTTCCGCGATGTGGGCAAGGGGCTTGCTCCCAGCCTGCCCGAACACTACTTTACCGACAATGATCCAGCAAAGCCCGTCCGTTCCACGTGGCGGAGCACCGCGCACCTTTTCTATTCCAACTGGCTCAACTACTACGTCTACCAGATGACGCCCTACCGCCTGGGCGACATCGCCGGAAGTGAAGACTGAGCACGGCGCAGGGTTCAGCATAGACAAAAAATGCGCTTCCAGCGGTCAAGAGGCTGACGCCTCTTGACCAACCGGAATTGCAGCGCAATTCCGGCGGCTGTGCTGCTACA
>CADCQA010000035.1 GCA_902803415.1 uncultured Spirochaetaceae bacterium
CAAATTCCCGGCCCGTCCAGGAGAAAAGCAGTTCCTCAATTGAGCGGGAAAAGAGCTTGCGGCTGTAATGCTCCCCTTCCTCCCAGATCGCCTCAACGTCGTGCGTGCCCTGCAGGAGCGGGAATACGGCGTCCTTCAGCTCCTGCAGGCTGCCGGCATTCAGCAGCGTGTAGTACTGAACGCTGCCGCCCAGGTGCGAAAGCAGCGTCGGCAGGGAGGAAGGACGCGACAGCAGCCCCCGCAGCGGGGAATTCTGCAGCTGCTCTGCGTCCACGGGCAGCGCAGCCTGCACTTCCACATCGGTGCCGCTGATTCCCAGCAGCACGGAAGTTTCTGCACCGCCGGAAAGCAGCCGCACAAGCTCGTTCGCAGCAGCATTGTCCCCCGCCGCACGGGCGGCAAAACTGCGGGCATCCACCGACACGCGGAACTGCTTTCCGCAGGGGGCGGCAAAGGCAGCGCGCTCCTCCTCCGAGTAGGCTTCAGTATAATCTTCGGAAAATGCCAGCTCCAGCAGCTCCGGATTAAGCGCAAGAACCACAAGGTTCCGGTACGCCTTTGCATACAGAACGGTCTCCGTTCCCTTTTTCTCATCGGGAATATGGTAGGCAAAACAGGACAGCCCCAGCCCTTCCCCGCCCGCCCGGTATTCCAGTCCCGGCACACGATCGGCAAGGAGCGTGCAGGCCCTGCTGACGGCGGTAAGCCGGGTCAGCGCGGACAGCTCCCGCAGGTCAAGAACTGCAAGGAAATCCATGCCGCTGTCCCCGAACGAATACACCGGCATGTCGGCCCGGCGCGCGGCAGCATAGCGCACAAAGCGATTGCCCCGCAGCGGCGATGCGCGGAGCGCATGGAAAACAGGGCGGACATCCACCAGCGAAGGGTCGGCCAGCAGCGCATCGGCAGCCTCTATATCAAGCACGGGATCAAGCGCCCCGTACACGGAATCAGTATGCACAAGCGCACTGTAGCCGGCAGGAATAACGGCCGCCGGCAGCACGCGGTCAAACGCAGCATAGGAAATCCAGCCGGCAAGCAGCAGCACCGGCACCAGGATGATAAGCAGCAGGATTCTGATAAAACGCACAAACGGATTCTTTTTTTTGGGACTGGATTCAGACATAGCAAAAGTATAGCAGGGATGCGCGTTTTTTCATAGAGGAGACGGAGACAAAAAAATCCCCGTGGAGCATATTATCCACGGGGACTCATGTCGCTGGCTTACGCCAGCTATCGGGTTTCCGCTGGGCGGAAACCCGCAACAGCATTTAGCAGTTCTCGCTGAAGTACTTAATGGTACGAACCATCTGAGAGGTGTATGAGTTCTCATTGTCGTACCAAGAGACAACCTGCACCTCGAAAAGGCCGTCGGCAACCTTGTTCACCATGGTCTGGGTGGCGTCGAAGAGTGAGCCGAAGCGCATACCGATAACGTCGGAAGAAACAATCTCGTCCTCGTTGTAGCCGAAAGTCTCCGGATCAGAAGCCTTCTTCATGGCTGCGTTGACAGCTTCCTTGGTCACGTCGCTGCCCTTCACAACAGCGGTCAGGATGGTTGTTGAACCGGTGGGAACCGGAACGCGCTGTGCAGAACCGATGAGCTTACCGTTCAATTCGGGGATAACCAGACCGATAGCCTTTGCAGCACCAGTGCTGTTCGGAACGATGTTCTGTGCACCAGCGCGTGAGCGGCGGAGGTCACCCTTGCGCTGCGGGCCGTCGAGGATCATCTGGTCGCCAGTGTATGCGTGGATGGTGCTCATGATGCCGCTCTGGATCGGGAATGCATCGTTCAGAGCCTTTGCCATCGGAGCCAGACAGTTGGTGGTGCAAGAAGCTGCAGAGATGACGTTGTCGTTCTTGGTCAGGGTCTTGTGGTTTACGTTGTAAACGATTGTGGGCAGGTCGTTGCCAGCCGGTGCAGAGATAACAACTTTGCGTGCGCCAGCCTTGATGTGAGCCTCAGCCTTTGCCTTTGAGGTGTAGAAACCGGTGCACTCGAGCACTACGTCCACCTTGAGCTCGCCCCACGGCAGCTCTTCAGCCTTCGGCTTTGCATAGATGGTGATTTCTTTTCCGTCAACAGTGATTGAGCCCGGAACTTTTACGGTCTTGCCGTCTTCCTCAAGAACAGCGTCCTTGTAGGAAACAGTGTGCTTGCCTTCGCCGATGCGGCCCATATAACCACCCTGTGCGGTGTCATATTTCAGAAGATGAGCGAGCATCTTCGGGCTTGTCAGGTCGTTGATAGCGACAACTTCATAACCCTCAGCGTCAAACATCTGGCGGAATGCCAGACGACCAATACGGCCGAAACCGTTAATATCAACCTTTACTGCCATGTCATATCTCCTAAAAGAATTGAATCTACAGTATTAATTTAACGCATTCAATGAAAATATTCAATAAGATTGCCCCGAATTCAGCCTTTTTGCTCTTTTTTCGCTTGTACGAATTAAAAAGAAATCCGGAGGGAAGCTCAGTCTGACAGTTTTAAGTATTTTTTCAGCGTATTGAGTACGCGCTTCTTGTCGGCGCTCCATTGCGGGGCGATGAGCAGCTTTTTGGGTGCGTCGCCGGTCATGCGGTGCACCACCGTCTGCGGCGGCAGCAGGGCAATGCAGTCAGCCACAAGGCGGCAGTATTCCTCCATATCGGGCAGCGGGAAAGGCTCGCGGCGGTACTGCTCCCCCAGCGCAGTGCCCTCCAGCACATGCAGCAGCTGCAGCTTTATGCCGTCAAGCACAGGCTGCAGCCGGGCAAGGTAGCGCACGGTGGCAAGCATGTCCTCCCGCGATTCGCCGGGCAGCCCCAGAATCACGTGCACCACGACAAGAAGCCCGGCTTCCTTCAGGCGGCGGTAGGCGTCCTCGAAAACAGGGAGCGCATAGCCCCTGCCGAAAGCAAGAGCGGTACGTTCATGCACGGTCTGCAGCCCCAGCTCCACCCATACCGGCTTGCAGCGGTTAAGGGCGGCCAGCATTTCCACGATGGCCGGCGGCAGACAGTCCGGGCGCGTGCCTATGGAAAGCGCAACGATTTCAGGGCAGTCGGCGGCCTCCTCAAAAATCGGGCGCAGGCGTTCCGGGCTGCCGTAAGTGTTCGTAAAGGACTGAAAATATGCAATGTACCTGCGCTGTTCCGGGGGAATTGCGTGGGGGAATTTCGCATCGACGCGCCGTTTTGCCGCCGCAATCTGCTCGCGCACCGGGCGGAACGGCTCTGCAAAGTCGCCGGAGCCTCCCGCCGAGCAGAAGGAACAGCCGCCCGTACCGAGCGTGCCGTCGCGTACCGGACAGGTGCAGCCGCTGGAAAGAGAAAGCTTATAGACCTTCGTACCGAAGGTCTGCTTCAGATAGTCTGAAAATGTGATGACATACATGAAGTTCAGTCTTCAGACTTCATGCGTTCAAAGTATTTTGATTCTTCAAGGTACTGGCGGCGGGACATGACCAGCTTGATGAGTTCCTGGTACATATTGTAGTCCACTTCCAGCGCAATGGGGAAAATGAAATACTCGGTCTCGTCACAGTAACGCTCAATAAACTCAGAGCTGGTAACAAAACCAAGGCTTATCATGTTGCTGATACGGTCGGCGCACTTGAGCACCTTTGCCTTGTGGCTGCCGCTTTCAATAATGCTGCGCAGGTAATCGGGCTTAAGCTGCCCCGGACGCTTGGTAACCTCACGCACCAGGGCAAGCACTTCCTCGCCGTCCTCGTCCGCATTGCGTATCAGTTCCGGGTCATAGCCGGGGATGTCTTCCAGCACATCGTGCACGCAGCTTGCCTTCAGCAGGATGCGGTCAATGTAGCCATAGTCGATGAGGATGCCCATGGTATCTATCTGATGACGGAACATATTGCCGCCCGCAAAGCGTGCCTTGCCGATAAGCGCAGTTGCCAGCTGCATGTACGGCGCAAGGAAAATTCCCTTGAGCTGCAGCATGTGCTCTTTATCCATCTGAGACGGCTTTTCTGTGGCCATCGTGAAGTTTTTACCCATTCGCATTCTCCTGAGCCGGTTGCAAAACAGTGCCCCTTATATTATCGAACCGGCGGGGCGGTTTCAAAAGCCCGGAAGGACTTTTTTTCACGCGCCCCGCACCGCATTAAACCTGGGCGGAAGCTTCAGTTTCCGAACAGGTCCATTACAGGCTCTTCACGTAGGACTGGAGCTTTTCAATGCGGCGGCGGCTGGATTCAAGGTGTTCCTTTTCTGCCTGCACAAGCTCTGCCGGGGCATGCTCTGCGAACTTGCCGCTCAGCTTGGCCTCGCTCTTCTTTGCGGCAGCTTCCTCCGCGGCAATCGCCTTGGTAAAGCGAGCCACAAGCTGCTCCGTGTTGATGCTCTCGTCCACGAGCAGGAATGCCTCGAAGCCCTCACCCACCGTGCCGATGGAGCGGGCGGGCTTTTCCGTAACAAAATCAACGGCATCCACACCGGCAAGCAGCTGCACCATGGGAACCTTTTCGCGGATAACCTCGGCAGCGGAACCTGCGCTCACCAGAATGGCGATGTGCAGCTTGGCTGCGGGGTCAAGACCGCATTCCACACGGAGCCCGCGGATGCTGCGGATAAGTTCCTTGAGCACCTCAAAGCGCACGGTAACAGCACTGTCGCAGCGCGCATCGTTTCCGGCCGGATACGGGGCATCAACAAGCATCACGCCGGCATCGCCGCCGCAGGGCAGCAGCTTCTGGGCACCCGCCGCGGCGCGGTTTGCAAAAAGCTCCGCGAGCGGCAGCTTGCCGTAGATTTCCTCCGTCACAAAAGGAATGTACGGATGCAGCAGGCGCAGGCTTTCCTCAAGCACGTTCAGCAGCACGGAAACAGCACGGTCTTTTTCGTGCTCGTTGCCGCCGCGGAAGGACAGCTTGGTTGCCTCCACATACCAGTCGCAGAAATCGTTCCAGAAATATTCATAGAGCGCAGAGGCACCGTCGTTGTAGCGGTAGCCCTCGTATGCAGAGCGGGCATTGCGCACGGCAGCGTCAAGGCGGCTGTAGATCCAGCGGTCAAGCTCCGTCAGGTCGCCGTCCGTCACAGGGATGAGCGTGCGGCCTTCCAGGTTGCCCAGTATGTAGCGGCTGGCATTCCAGACCTTGTTGCAGAAGCGGCTTCCCAGCTTAAAGCTGTCCTTGTCGATGAGCACATCCTGCCCCTGCGCGCACATGTAGCCCAGCGTGAATTTAAGGGCATCCGCGCCATACAGGTCGATGATTTCCAGCGGGTCAATACCGTTGCCCAGAGACTTGGACATCTTGCGGCCCTGCTTGTCGCGCACCAGACCGTGGATGTAGATGTCGTGGAAAGGCGCCTTTCCGGTGAATTCCAGACCAGCCATAATCATGCGGCTTACCCAGAAGAAAATAATATCGTAGGCGGTCACAAGCGCCGTGGTAGGATAGAAAGCGGCAAGGTCAGCGCTGTCCTGCGGCCAGCCCATCGTGCCGAACGGCCACAGCCATGAGCTGAACCACGTATCCATCACGTCGGGATCCTGCTGCAGGTTCTTTGAGCCGCACTTGGGGCAGGCAGTCGGATCTTCGCGCGCAACAATGACTTCGCCGCAGTCCTGGCAGTACCACACGGGGATGCGGTGCCCCCACCACAGCTGGCGGCTGATGCACCAGTC
>CADCQA010000036.1 GCA_902803415.1 uncultured Spirochaetaceae bacterium
GCAAAGCTCGTTCCCCTGATTACGGAAGACGGACACGAAGTTGAAGACAGCAGCGTCATGTTCCGGGCCATGCAGGAGGCTGCACGGAAAAAGCTGATTGTTGCCTGCCACTGCGAAGACCCCTTCCTTGCCGCCGCCGCGCGCCCGCTGCGCAAAGAAGCGCTGGAGCTGCTTGCTGCAAACAAGGGAAAACCGTCTGCTGCACAGAAAAAAAAGGCGGCGGCGCTCCTGAGCGAAGCAAACACACTGCTGGAGCTGGCGGAAGACACCGCCACATTCCGCAACATCCGCCTTGCAGGGGAAGCCGGCTGCCGCCTGCACCTGTGCCATGTAAGCACAGCCCGCAGCATGGAAGCCGTGCGGCAGGCAAAGGCGGCGGGCATGAATATCTCCTGCGAAGTTACGCCGCATCACCTGAGTCTGGAGGGCAGCAAGGCGCCGTTCCTCTTCCAGATTGTGAATCCTCCGCTCAGAAGCGAAGCAGACCGGCTTGCTGTTGTGCAGGCGCTCATAGACGGCACCGCTGATGTCATTGCCACCGACCACGCCCCGCACACCACGGAGGACAAGCTGGCCGGCAGCCCCGGTTTCAGCGGGCTTGAAACGGCATTTGCAAGCAGCTACACCACGCTTGTCCTTGGCGAAGGGATGAGCATGAGCATGCTTTCTTCGCTGATGTCCGCGCGCCCGGCAGAGCTGCTGGGGCTCCGCGACAGAGGCCTGCTGCAGCCGGGATTCCTTGCCGACATCACCATTGTGGATACAGAGACCTGCTGGACCGTGCGTGGTGAGGAATTCGCCAGCAAGGGAACCTACACGCCGCTGGAAGGCAAAAAACTGTGCGGGGATATTGCCGCAACATTCTTCCGCGGAAATATCGTGTTCCAGCGCTGAACGAAAGGGGCAAAAGCCATAGACTTTTGCCCCGCGCTTGTATATATTCTAAACTATGCAATTCGGAAATATATTTGTCATTCTTTTTATAGCGGGAACAGTGTTCAGCTGCCTGCTTCAGGAGGGACTGGAATACATTGACTTCCGGGCGCGGCGCAAAAACGGCGCTTCAGTGCCAACGGAACTCTTCGGCTACATGGACAGCAAGCTGCTCAAGCGGACGTGCGCCTACGAAGACGATTTGTACTTCCTCTTCATTCCTAAACACGTACTGGGCACCATCCTTGCGCTGGTACTCGTATGCAGCGGCTTCTACGTAGAACTGTTCCGCCGGGCATGGGAACTGACCGGCAATGCATACCTTACGGCAATCATTTTTTCCGTGCTTGCCGGACTGCCGTCTTCAATCCTTGACCTGCCCTTCTCGCTCTACCGGGAATTCAAGATAGAAAAGAAATTCGGTTTCAGCACCATGACGCCGGGACTGTGGATTGCAGATACTGTCAAGGGTCTGGTGCTGAGCCTTGTTCTGAGTGTTCCGCTCATAAGCGCCGCGGTCTTCCTTCTGCTGCACGCCAGTTCCTGGTGGTGGTTCCTGCTTGGCATTATATACGTGGCATTCAGCGCCGGGCTGAGCTTCATCTACCCGGTGTGGATTGCCCCGCTGTTCAACAAATTCACGCCGCTGCAGGACCGCGAGCTGAAAACCCGCCTTGAAGGGCTTCTGCAGAAGACCGGCTTTTCTTCCGACGGCATATTTTTGATGGATGCCTCAAAGCGGAGCCGCCACAGCAATGCATATTTTACAGGCTTCGGGAAGAACAAGCGCGTTGTACTTTTTGACACGCTTACCGCGCTGCTGAGTGCCGAAGAAACAGAAGCCGTACTGGGCCACGAGCTGGGGCACTACAAGCTGCACCACGTGCTGCGCCGCCTGTGCGTAATGGTTCCGCTGGTATTCATCGCGCTGTACGCCGCAAGCATCCTGATACAAATTCCTGCCCTGTACAGCGGCTTTGGCTTTGTGACCGGAGCAGAACTGCTGGAAGGCGGCGTCCCTGCCGGAATTCCCAAGGAAATGACGTTCATCGGCATCTTCCTGCTGGGACTTATCGCAGAAGGATTTTTGTGGCTGCCCTCCGCCATTGCGAATATCAGCAGCTGCCGCGACGAATTTGCCGCAGACCGCTTTGCCGCAAAACTGTGCCGCACGGGGCGGCCGCTGAGTACGGCGCTCATCAAGCTGAACAAAGACAATCTGTCGGAAATCGCACCGCCTAAAATTTACTGTATTTTTAACAACAGCCATCCGCCGCTGCTGGAACGCATCCGGGCACTAAAGCAGTTCCGCCCGGACGAAGAAGAAGAGGACGGCTACCAGCCCCGCTGAATGCCGGAAACAAAATAAAAAATGCGCGGACAGTTCCGCGCATTTTTTATTCACACCTGCAACATGAAAAGGGAATACCCCAAAACGAAAAAGCCCAGATAATCTCCGGCACCACCAGCATCAAGATACCGTTGCTGCATTCCTGCTCTGGCGGGGTTTTCTAGCGCCGATGTGCAAAGCATCTGGGCCAAACGGAAAGACGGGGATTCGAACCCCGGATAGGCTTGCACCTATGCATCCCTTCCAAGGATGTACCTTAAACCACTCGGACATCTTTCCAATGCTGTTTTAGAACAGCTGTATTTTTGAATAATATACTTTTTAGGGACTTTTGTAAATAGGGCGCGGCGAAAA